>NZ_JBGNUT010000010.1:173636-287784 GCF_041951385.1 Actinomadura sp. NTSP31
CCCCCCCGCGGGGCGGGCCGGGGGGGGGGGGGGGGGCCCCCCCCCCCACGCCGATCCGGACGTCCGGGCGATCGTGCTGACCGGTGCGGGGCCGGTGTTCTGCGCCGGGATGGATCTGAAGGCGTTCGCGGAGGGCGGTGACTTCGCGGGCCTGGTCTGGTTCCTCCGCGAGGGCGTCGCCACCCCGGTCGTCGCGGCGCTGAACGGCTCCGCGCTGGCCGGGGGGTTCGAGCTGGTGCTGGCCTGCGACCTGGTGGTCGCGGCCGAGGACGCCGCGCTCGGCGTCCCCGAGGTGAAGCGCGGGCTCTTCGCGGCCGGCGGCGGGACGACGCTGGCGGACCGGATTCCGCTGGCGCTCGCCCTGGAGATGGGACTGACGGGCGACCCCGTCACGGCCGTCCGGGCCCGCGAGATCGGGCTGGTGAACCGGGTCGTCCCGGCCGGACGGGTGCGCGAGGAGGCCCTCGCGCTGGCGGCGCGGATCGCCGCGAACGGCCCGCTGGGCGTCGCGGCGACCAAGAAGCTGATGCGGGAGCGCCGCTGGGGCGACCCGCAGGAGGTCGGGCGGGTGTTCGGCAGCGCGGACGCGATGGAGGGCGCCACGGCCTTCGCCGAGCGGCGGCCGCCGGTCTGGAAGGGCGCGTAGGCGGCGCGTAGGCGGGTGTGGACGGGGTGCGCGGCGCGGGCCGCAGGTTACCGATGGGTGACCCTTGTCACACGCGGGTCAACCAACCTAATGTACTTTCAGTAGGTTGGTGGAGGAGGCCCGGTGACCGATCAGCGGCCGTACGCCGCGCTCCTCGCGAAGGGCGAGGACCGCCGGCAGCGCATCCTGACCGCGGCGCAGCGGCTGCTGCGCACCTATGGATGGCGCGGCATCACGCTGAGCCAGATCGCCCGCGAGGCCGGGGTCAGCCCGGCCGGCCTGCTGCACCACTTCCAGTCCAAGGAGCAACTGCTCCACGCCGCACTCGACGTCCGGGACGCCTACGACGACGCCGCGGGCGACCGGACGAGCGACGACATCGTCGCGCAACTGGCCCAGGTCCCCCGCAGGTTCCGGGAGACCCCCGATCTGATCGGCATGTTCGCCGTCCTGCAGATGGAGAACCTGGACCCCGAGGCGCCCCTGCACGATCGCTTCCTCTTCCGGTACCGGGCGGCGGTGGAGACCATCGCCGGCACCATCCGGCGGGGCCAGCGCTCGGGCCGGTACCGCGCCGACCTGGATCCGGCCGTGAAGGCCGTGGAGATCGCCGCCTTTCTCAATGGGATAGAGGCATCATGGCTGCTCGACCCTTCGATCCCGCTGACCGAGGTCTTCAAGGAGTACACCGGATCGCTCTCCCGGCAGCTCGCGCCGCCACCGGACGGTCCCTGAGGAACCGGCTCCTCGTCGTCACCCCCAGCATGGCCGAGGCGGTCCGCTGCGCGGGAGGCTGGCTGTTCGACCGCGTGACGGCCGGCTGGGACGTCACCGTCCTCACCGCGGACCGCGCCGATCCCCGGCCGCTGCGGATCCTCGGCGCCCGCCCCGCCGACCTGGACTGCGCGCTCGCCTCGCCCGTCCGCGGCCCGCGCCCGCGGGCCATCGCGGTCTGCGCGGGCCTGTACAGGTCGGACCCGCGCGTCCGGCGGATGGTGCTGAGGGCCCTCGACGACCAGGCGGTGGAGGTCACGCTCTGGGACGGCATGTGCCCGGTGGGCGGCGGGCCGGTGGAGTGCCCGGGGGAGGGGGCGTGGCTGCCGCACCGGCTCAGCGCGGCCGCGCGCGCCTTCAAGGCCCAGGCCATGGCGGCCGCCGCCGTTCCCGCCGACGCGGGCGGAGCCACCGAGTTCTTCCGCAGGGGCGAGCCGGCCGGGGTGTGACGGCGGATCCCGCGCGGCGGCGTCCGCCGGGCGGGGGTCAGCCGAGCGCGGCGAGGATGTGGGGCAGGTCCGTCGTCGACCGGATCCCCGGTGCCGCCGCGCACACGGCCGGGACCGCGTTCACCGCGCGGTTGGCGGTGTAGCCGGGCGACACGTCCGCCATCCGCTCGATGGGCACGGGGAACCGCATGTCGATGTCGAGCGGGGCGTCCCCGTCGACCGCGATGTGCCATCCGGTGGCGCGAACGTCCCACTCCGGGTCGAGGTCGGTCGTGCAGTACCAGACGGCGCGGAAGCACAGCACCGCCCGGCCGCCGCGCATGCCGGACACCGTGATCCGCTGGGCGGCCACCGTCCCGGCCGCCAGCTCGCCCGCCGCGATGCGGACCGGACGGCGCGCCGTGGCGATCTCCCCGTCCGCCTCCACCGAGTCGAGCGGCATGGACAGGGCCTCGGCGACCAGGCGCAGCGACGGGCCGAAGCTGACCCGGCCGTGCGAGAGCCGCCGCTGGTCGAACGCCGCGGGCGGCCTGCCGAAGCCCATCACCTCGAAGAGCAGGCCGGGCGAGTCGCGCCGCGAGAGGTCCGCGTACTCGCTGATGGTCAGGCGGTCGAGCCGCCGCTGGATGGACGCCAGCGCCAGCGGGACGGCCTCGCTGATGAAACCGGGGCTGCTCCCGGTGCTGTGAATGGAGGTCTTCCCGCGCTCGCACGCCGCCTCGACCCGTTCACGGACCTCGGGGCGGACGCCGGCGGGGTGGTGGAACTCGCCGCGGGTCGTGACGACGTTCGCGCCGGACTCCAGCAACCGGCACACCTCGTCGACGTCGAGGGCGCGCGGCATGTAGAGGACGCAGTCCGCGCCGAGCGACAGGATCTCGCCGATGTCGCGCGTCGCGGCGACTCCGGTGGTGCCCAGCCCGCAGAGCTCGCCGGCGTCGACCCCCGCCTTGTCCGGCGAGTGGACGTACACGCCCGCGAGGGTCATGCCGGGGTGCTCGATGACGCCCCGCAGAGCGCGGGTGCCGATGTTGCCGGTGGCCCATTGGACGACGCGGTGGTTCATGCGGCCGGCCGGCGGAGTCGCGCACTGGTCATGGGAAGCACTCCATTCTCGATTGTGAGAATGCTAATCTCCATACCAGAGATGGTCAATGCCGCAGCGGGACCGGACCGGCCGCGGCGACCGGTGTTTCCGGGGCGAGGAGGCAGGGATGCGCATCGGGTTCGTCGGCGCCGGACGGATGGGCCGGCCCATGGTGGAGCGGCTCGTCGGGGCCGGCCACGAGGTCAGGGCGCTGGGACGGTCGGCCGCGTCGCGCACGACTCTGGAGGAACTGGGCGCGCGGGCCGTCGGCGGCGCGGCCGACGCCGCCGAGGGCGCCGACGCGGTGCTGGTGTGCGTCTTCAGCGACGAGCAGGTCCGCGACGTCTGCCTCGGCGGCGACCTGCTCTCCGCGATGCCGGGCGGATCCGTGGTCGTCCTGCACACCACCGGGAGCCCGGACACGGCGACGGCCGTCGCCGACCGGGCCGCGGCCCAGGGGGTCGCGGTGGTGGACTGCCCGGTGAGCGGCGGGCCCCACGACATCGCGGCCGGCCGGCTGACCCTCTTCGCGGGCGGCGCCGCCGGCGACGTCGCCAAGGTGCGGCCCGCGCTGGACGCCTACGGCGACCCGGTGATCCATGTGGGCGGGCTGGGGGCCGGGCAGCGCGTGAAGCTGGTCAACAACGCCCTGTTCGCCGCGCACATCGGGCTGCTGGCCCACGCCGTCCGCCTCGCCGGGCAGCTGGGGGTGGACGAGGCCGCCCTGCTCGCCGCGCTCCCGCACGCGAGCAGCGCGAGCCGCGCCCTGGCCGGGGTCGGGGCGCGCGGGTCGGTCGCGGCGTTCGCCGAGGCGGTGAGCGGGTTCCTCGGCAAGGACGTCGACGTCGTCCGGGCGACCGCGAAGGAGTGCGGCGGCGATCTCGGCGCCCTGGAGGCCGCCCTCCAGGCGCTGGACGGCGTGCTGCGGACCGGGACCGCCTGACGGCCTGAGCGCCGGACGGCCCGCAGGACCCGCGACCGCGGACCCTCCAGACCGTCCGGCGCTCAGGCCACGACGATCGCCCGTTCGGGGCACTGGGCGACGGCGGCGCGCACCGCCGTCTCGGACCCGGCGGGGACCTCCGGGGTCAGCACCTCGGAGTACCCGTCGTCGTTGAGGTCGAACACCTCCGGGCAGACCGTGCAGCAGATCCCGTGGCCGCGGCAGCGGTCCTCGTCGATCGTGACCTTCATCGCGCCGTGCCCTTCGCGTTCTCCGCCTTCTCCGCGACCGTGAAGTCCAGGCTCAGGTGCGCCAGCCCCCGCAGGATGTGCGTCGGGAGGTAGCGGTAGCGGCGGTCGCCCGCGGGGCCGTGCCAGCGCTCGGAGACGCGGATGCCGGTCGTCCGGTCGAGGAGCCGCTCGATGCCCACCCGGGCCTCGGCCCGCGCGAGCGGGGCGCCGGGGCAGGTGTGGGGGCCGCGCCCGAACGCGATGTGCCGGCGGGCGTTCTTGCGGGCGGGGTCGAAGGCGGCCGGGTCGTCGAAATGGCGCGGATCCCGGTTCGCGGCGGCGTTCACCAGCATCAGCGTCGTGCCCGCGGGGATCTCGACGCCGCCCACGGTGGTGGAGACGCGGGCCAGCCGGAAGTCGCCCTTGATGGGGCTCTCGACGCGGAGGGTCTCCTCCACGAAGTTGGAGATGCGGTCCGGCTCGGAGCGCAGCCGCTCCTGGAGCCCGGGGTCCTCGGCGATCAGCTTCAACGCCGAGCCGAGCAGCCGGACGGTGGTCTCCTGGCCCGCGGCGAAGACGTTGGACGCGACGCGCACGACGTCTTCGACCTCGGGCGTCGAGCCGTCCGGGAACGTCGCGGTGGCGAGCCCGGTGAGGACGTCGTCGCGGGGCTCGCGGCGGCGGTCCTCGATGTAGGGGACGAAGCGGTCGTACAGGAACTCCAGCGGGCTGTGCGCGAGCGTCTCGTCGCCGGTTCCGCCGATGCCGCCGCCGGAGGCCTGCCGCAGGGTCCGGGCGAAGTCGTCGCGGTCCTGCTCGGGCATGCCGAGGAGGTCGGCGATGACCAGCAGCGTGAACGGGGCCGCGAAGTCGTCGATCGCGTCGCCCTCGCCGCCGTCGAGGAAGTCGTCGAGCACCCGGTCGGCGAGCCGCCACATGGACGCCTCGTTCTCCTTGAGCCGCTTCGGGGTGATCAGCCGCATGAGCAGCGCGCGGTGCGCGGTGTGCAGCGGCGGGTCGAGCGTCGGGAGCTGGTCGCTCAGGGGCAGCTCGTCGCGGTGCCGCTCGATCAGCTCGCTGACGTCGTCCCCTTCGAGCGGGACGGGGAACCCGGGGAACGGGCCGGTCACCGAGACGCACGAGGAGAACGTGTCGGTGTCGTTGTACACCTGGAGCGCCTCGTCGTAGCCGGTCACCATCATCACGTCGTGGTGCGGCTCGCGTTGCACCGGGCACCGGCCGCGCAGGGCCTCGTAGTACGGATAGGGGTCCGCGACGAGCTCGTCGTCCCGGAAGAAGTCAAGGGCCTCGAAATCCTTCACCGGTACCGGTGTCCCTTCGTCCTGGCGCTTTCGATAGAGCAATTCTCATGACTGAGAGGAACATTATCAACGATGGCCCGGCCCGTGCGCGGGCCGGGCCGCCGCGGTCAGGTGTTGCGGCCGCCGTTGACCCCGATCACCTGGCCGGTGATGTACCCGGCGTCCTCCGAGACGAGGAACCCGCAGGCCGCGGCGATGTCCTCGGGGCGGCCGGGGCGCCGCACCGGGGTGCGGTCGGCGTGCTGGCCGACGGTGCCGCCGAGCAGCCCCTTCTCCTCGGACGCGCGCAGCATCGGGGTGTCGACGAACCCGGGCGGGATGGTGTTCACCGTGATCCCGTCCGGGCCGAGCTCCAGCGCGAGCGCCTTGGTGAAGCCGACGAGGCCCGCCTTCGAGGCCACGTAGTGCGTCATGAACTGCTGCCCCGACTGCGCGCTGGAGGAGGAGATGTTCACGATCCGGCCCCAGCCGGCCTCGATCATGTCCGGCACCACGGCCTGGGAGCAGTAGAAGGGGCCGTTGAGGTTCACCGCGATGATCCGGTCCCAGACCTCGTCGGTGATGTGCAGGAACTTCTTGAAGCCCGTCAGGCCGGCGTTGTTGACCAGCACCGTCGGCGGGCCGAACGTGTCGCGGACCCGCCGCACCGCCTCCTGCACCGCCGCGCGGTCGGACACGTCCACGCCCCCGAAGGCGGCCGCCTCGTGCCCCTTGTCCCGCGCCTCGCCGGCCACCCGTTCGGCCGCGCCGGCGTCGAGGTCCAGGACCGCGGTGGCGAACCCGTCCTCGGCCAGCCGGTGCACGATCGCCCGGCCGATGCCCGAGCCGCCGCCGGTGACGATCGCCGTGCGCCGCGCGCTCGCGTTCTGCTCGCTCATCCCAGCCTCACTCATGCCTTTCCCGCTCGCCTGCCGCGCGCGGCGGTCGAGGGCGTGCCGCACGCGGGGAGCATCATCAGCTTCTCATGAGACGGTACATAAGATATCGTTTTTTGAGAATGATATTTCCACCAAGAGGAGGACGCGGATGCCGATCGGGGACGACGCAGGGGCCCGGCTGCTCATCGACGGGCGGCTCGCGGCCTCCGGACGGACCTTCACCTCGTCCGATCCCGCGACCGGCGAGGTCCTCGGCGAGGCCCCGGACGCGACGGTCGCCGACGCCGAGCGGGCCGTCGCGGCGGCCCGCCGGGCGTTCGAGGAGACGGACTGGGCCACCGACCGGGCGCTGCGCGTCCGCTGCCTCGAGCAGTTCCACCGGACGCTCGTCGAGCACCAGGAGGAGCTGCGCGAGCTGCTCATCGCCGAGGCGGGCGCGCCCCGCATGCTCACCCACGCCGCTCAGCTCGACGAACCGCTCGACCTCGTCCGCTACTACGCGGACCTGCTGCGCGAGTACCCCTTCAGCGAGGACCTCGGGGAGGCCGAGTACCAGGGGCAGCGGCACCGCCGCTGGGTCGAGAAGGAGGCCGCCGGGGTCGTCGCCGCGATCACCCCGTACAACTTCCCCGTCCAGCTCGCGCTGGTGAAGCTGGCGCCCGCGCTGGCGGCGGGCTGCACGGTGGTGCTGAAGGGCGCGCCGGACACGCCGCTGGTGACGCTCGCGCTCGGCAGGCTGATCGCCGAGCACACCGACATCCCGGCCGGGGTGGTGAACGTCCTCGTCTCCTCCGCGGTGGAGGTCGGCCAGGCGCTGACCACCCACCCCGAGGTGGACGTGGTCAGCTTCACCGGCTCCTCCGCGACCGGCCGCGCGATCCTCGCCGCGGCCGGCGGCACGATCAAGCGGGTGCGCCTGGAGCTGGGCGGCAAGTCCGCGCTGATCATGCTGGACGACGCCGACGTCCGGACTGTCTCCATGAACGCGGCGTTCGGCATCTGCCTGCACGCCGGCCAGGCCTGCGCGCTGAACTCCCGCCTGCTGGTGCCGCGCCCGCAGCACGACGAGGTCGTGGAGCGGGTCGCGCGCTACCTCGGCAAGGTGTCCTGCGGCGACCCCCGCGACCCGAAGACCTACATGGGGCCGCTGATCAGTGAGCGGCAGCGGGACAAGGTGGACGGGATGGTGCGCCGTGCGGTCGATGCGGGGGCCAAGCTGGTGACCGGCGGTGAGAAGGTCGATCCCGGCTTCTTCTACACGCCGACTCTGTTGAGCGGTGTGGATCCTGACAGTGAGATCGCGCAGGAGGAGGTCTTCGGGCCGGTGTTGGCGGTCATCCCGTATGACGACGATGACGACGCCGTCCGCATCGCCAACAACTCCGCCTACGGCCTCTCCGGCGCCGTGCACGGCGCCGACGGCGAACGCTGCCTCGCCGTCGCGCGACGCATCCGCACGGGGACCTTCAGCGTCAACGGCGGCAACTACTTCTTCTCCGACACCCCGTTCGGCGGCTTCAAGCAGTCGGGCATCGGCCGCGAGAAGGGCGTGCCCGGCCTGGAGGAGTTCCTGGAGACCAAGACCTTCGGGATGGTGGCGCCCGCCGCCGGGCCCGCAGCCTCCCGGGCTTAGCGGAGAGGGGCGCCGCCGCGAAGGGAGGGGCCCGGCCAGACCAGGCCGGGCCCCTCCGTTCGCCGTTCCGGTCAGCGGACGATCTTCGCGGCGGCCTTGCGCCGCGTGACGGGCTCGGCGAGCCGCTGCTCGTCGCAGGCCTTCTGCAGGATCTCCAGGGTCTCCTCGAGCCCGGGGCCGAGCGGCGGGTGCGGGTCGAACGTCGCCGGCAGGTGGCGCATGCCCTGGATGACGCCGATGGTCTCGTAGTGGACGGCGCCCTCCGGGTCGCAGCGGTAGCCGGGCATGCGGTCCAGCACCTGGACGAGCATGCGCTTGAACACGGTGCGCGCGACGTTGGAGCCGATGCAGCGGTGGATGCCGAGGCCGAAGGAGTGGTGCCGGTTGCCCGACCGCTCGAGCTCGATCCGGTCGGGGTCGCTGAACACCGACGGGTCCCGGTTGGCCATCGCCCACGACAGCCAGACGCGCTCGCCCTCCCTGAACCGGGTCCCCGCGATCTCGCAGTCCTCGGAGAAGGTCCGCGCGTCCCCGGGGGCGGGGGTGAAGTAGCGCAGGAACTCCTCGGTGGCCGGGTCCAGGAGCGCGTCGCGCTCGCGGGACAGCCGCGCCCGCTCGTCCGGGTTCTCCGACAGCCACTCCAGCGCGTGCGCGGTCAGCGCCGTCGTGGTGTCGAAGCCGCCGCCGATGACCAGCGCGAGCACCCCCAGCAGCTCCAGGTCGTCCGGATGGCCGCCGTTGATCTCCGCCCGCACCAGCGCGTCGATCATGCCGGGACGCGGGTTCTCGCGGATCGCCGTCATCTCGGCGGCCAGGTCCTTGAACAGGACCGTCTGCTGTTCGCGGACCCGGGCCATCTCCGGTGAGGTCGGCGGCGTGTAGACGGCGGCGTGGGTCGGCTCGCTGTAGATCTCCCACCGCTTCACCGGGACGCCCAGCATCGCCAGCGTGAGCACGGCCGGCACGATGTTGGCCAGGTCGTCCACGAAGTCGATCCGCCCGCTCTCGGACTTCTCGTCCAGGCAGGCGCGCACCACCTCGTCGACGAACGGGATCCAGCGCTGCACGGCGGCGGGGGAGAGGTAGGGGTTCAGGGCCTGCCGGTAGTGGCGCTGCTCGGGCGGGTCCATCTCCAGGAAGCCGCCCCGCACCGGCGGCGGCGGGTCGGCGCTCGGGATGGTGATGCCCTTGTACCCGCGGCGCTCGCCCTTCACGTCGTGGTCGTTCGACAGCTTGTCGGCGGACCGTGCGAGCTCGAACACCTCGGCCGCGCCGGCGGCCACCCAGTGCCCGCCGTAGGTGTCCGACCAGGCGATCGGGCACTTCTGGTGCATCTCCTGGGTGATCGACGTGAACTGGCGGCGGTACTCGGGGGTGTGCCGGTCGAACGGGTAGCGGTGCGTCTTGCGGGCCTCGTCGTCCACGCTCACGACGGCGTCCTCTCTGAGACGGTGGGCGATGCCTGGGTAGAACTTTCTTTTCAATTGCGAGAACAATACTCTCAACTCTTGGGGCTCCGGAAGGGCGGCGGGCGACTTCACGGGCGCTCACCGGGGGCGCGGCCGTGCGGTGCCGGTCGCCGGCCGGGGGCCCTGACGTCTTGAACTTCATGTTCTCCTGCTGGAGAATCAGATTTCCATAACGAGGAGGCGGGATGGCATCGCAGCGACAGGGCGGACCCGGAAGCGGCCGGCCGGACGGCGCGGCGCCGCGCCTGCTGATCGGCGGGCGCCTGGTGGCGGGGGAGCGGACGTACCCCTCGCTCGACCCGGCCACCGGACGGGTCCTCGGCCAGGCCCCGGACGCCACGCCCGCCCAGGCCGAGGCCGCCGTGGCCGCGGCCCGCCGCGCGTTCGACACCACGCAGTGGCCGTCCGACGCCGCGCTGCGCGTCCGGTGCCTGGACCAGCTCCACGAGGTGCTGACCGAGCACAAGGAGGAGCTGCGCGAGCTGACGATCGCCGACACCGGCGCGCCCCGCGTGGTCACCCACGGCGCCGGGCTGGACGAGCCGCTGGGGATCGTCCGCTACTACGCCGACCTGCTGCGGGAGTACTCCTTCACCGAGGAGCTCGGCGAGATCGAGGCCCGGGGGCGGCGGCACCGCCGCTGGGTCGAGAAGGAGGCGGCCGGCGTCGTCGCCGCGATCACCGCGTACAACTACCCCAACCAGCTCGCGCTGGCCAAGCTCGCGCCCGCGCTCGCCGCCGGCTGCACAGTGGTGCTGAAGGGCGCGCCGGACACGCCGCTGGTGACGCTCGCGCTCGCGGAGCTGATCGCCGAGCACACCGACATCCCGGCCGGCGTGGTGAACGTCCTGACCTCCGCCGGGCCGGCGGTCGGCGAGGTCATGACCACCCACCCGGACGTGGACGTGGTCACCTTCACCGGGTCCACCGCCACCGGCCGCAAGATCATGGCGGCGGCGAGCGGTACCGTGAAGCGGGTCTTCCTCGAACTCGGCGGCAAGTCCGCGATGGTCGTGCTGGACGACGCCGACTTCGACCTGGTCGCGATGGCCGCGGCCTTCACCATCTGCTCGCACGCCGGGCAGGGATGCGCCATCACGTCCCGCCTGCTGGTGCCGCGCGCCGATCACGACGCGATCGTCGAGCGGGTCGCCGCCCAGCTCGCCGGCGTCCGCTACGGCGACCCCGCCGACCCCGGGACGTACATGGGGCCGCTGATCAGTGAGCGGCAGCGGGAGAAGGTGGACGGGATGGTGCGCCGTGCGGTCGATGCGGGGGCCAAGCTGGTGACCGGCGGCGAGAAGGTCGATCCCGGCTTCTTCTACACGCCGACTCTGTTGGGCGGTGTGGATCCGGACAGTGAGATCGCGCAGGAGGAGGTCTTCGGGCCGGTGTTGGCGGTCATCCCGTATGACGACGATGACGACGCCGTCCGCATCGCCAACAACTCCGCCTACGGCCTCTCCGGCGCCGTGCAGAGCGCCAGCGATGAACGGGCGATCGCGGTCGCCAGGCGGATCCGCACCGGCACCCTCAGCATCAACGGCGGCAACTACTTCGCCCCGGACGTCCCGTTCGGCGGCTTCAAGCAGTCGGGCGTCGGCCGCGAGATGGGCGTCGCCGGCCTGGAGGAGTTCCTGGAGCGCAAGGCCTTCGCAACCGTGGTCTCCTGATCGGGGAGCATGATCTGTCCAACCGCCGGCCGTGCTTGCCCCGCCGTGCCGGCATCGAGCGAAGGGAACCCCCGCATGGCAGCGGACACCGCCGTCGACATCGCCTCACTCGTCCTCCGCGTGTCCATAGGCGGCACCCTGATCGCGCACGGCTGGAACCACGCGTTCGGCGGCGGGAAGATCGCGGGCACGGCGGGCTGGTTCGAGTCCATGGGCCTGCGCCCGGGCCGGCTGCACGCCCTGATGGCGACCGGCACCGAACTCGGCGCCGGCGTCCTGCTGCTGCTCGGGCTGCTCACCCCGCTCGCCGCCGCCGGGGCGGTCGGCACGATGGCGGTCGCCCTCATCACCGCCCACCTGCGCAACGGCTTCTTCATCTTCCGGCCCGGCCAGGGCTACGAGTACGTCGTCATGATCATCATGGTGGCCTGCGGGCTCGGCGCCCTGGGCGGCGGGACCGTGTCGCTCGACCGCGCCCTCGGGATCGCCGGCGACCTGTCCGGCTGGACGGGCCTCGCCGTCACCGCGCTCGCGGGCGGTATCGGCGCCGCGCTCCTGCTGGCCGCCTTCTGGCGCCCCGCCCGCAAGCCGGAGGAACAGGGCGGCTGAGGCGTCTCCCGACCGACGAACAAGGAGGACCATGACGAGCGAGAGCGCCGTCATCACCGGCGCGGCGGGCGGTATCGGCGCGGCGGTCGCCCGGCGGCTCGCCGCGTCCGGCGCCCGCTGCGTGCTCGTGGACCGCAACCCGGCGGTGGAGGACGTCGCCGCCTCGGTCGGCGGCGTCGCGGTGGTCGGCGACCTGACCGATCCCGAGCTGTCCGCGCGGGCGGTGGGGTCCGCGGGCGGCCGCCTGGACCTGCTCGTCCTCAACGCGGGCACCAACTCCGCCGACAAGGACCCCGGCACGCTCGACCTCGGCCGCTACCAGGCGGTCGTCGGCGTCAACCAGCACTCCGTCGTCTACGGGCTGCGCGCGGCGCTTCCCGTCATGCGCGGGAACGGCGGCGGCTCGATCGTGGTCACCGCCTCGCTCGCCGCCCTCCACGGCGTCGAGCAGGACCCGATCTACACGATGACCAAGCACGCCGTCATCGGCCTGGTCCGAGCCTTGTCCGGCCCGCTGGCGCGGGAGGGGATCCGGCTCGGCGCCGTCTGCCCGGGGCTCGTCGACACGCCTCTCGTCGCGGGAGCCCGCGACCGGTTCCAGGCGGCGGGCATCCCGATGCTCTCCGCCGACGAGGTCGCCACCGCCGTCGTGGACGTCCTCCGCGACGGTGAGCCCGGCACCGAACTGGTCCTGCGCCCGGGCCGGCCGCCCGCCCGCTACCTGTCGGCTCCGCTGCCCTGACCCCTGCCGACCGCCGGGACGTCACTCCTCGTCGTCGTCGTCGCCGCCGCCGGCGACGACGGTGCGGCGGACGGCGCCCGCGTCCGGACTGCGCAGCGCCTCCGCGAGCGGGACGTGGAGCAGGACGAGGTCGGCCACGGCCCCCGGGCGGACGCGCCGGACGCGCCCGCCCGGATCGCCGGGCGGCGACAGATAGGACCGCAGTGCCGCGCGCGCCGAGATCGCCTCGCCCGCGCCGACGATCGCCCCGGACCGGGTGCGGCGGCGCACAGCGGCGCCGATGACCGTCCAGGGGTCGAGGGGACCGTAGGGCGCGTCGCTCGACAGCCCCACCGGCACGCCGGCGTCGGCCAGGCGCCGGCAGCGGTACAGGTCGTCGTGCTCGCCCGCCGGGACGTCCCGCACGTAGTCGTCGCCGCGGTCGGCGATGAAGCCGGGTTGCGTGACCACGCGCAGGCCGAGGCGTGCCAGCTCACCGATCGTCTCGGCCGGGACGAGGGCGGCGTGCTCGATCCGGTCGCCGTCGCGGACCCCGGCCGTGCCGAGCGCGGCGAGCAGGAGCAGCAGCGCCTCGCGGGTGACGCAGTGCACGGCCACGGCGCGTCCCCGCTCGTGGGCCTGCCGGATGCGGCCGCTCAGGTCGTCCAGCGACGGCAGCCCCGAGTCGGCCAGGACGATCTTGTACGGGCCGGTGGTCACCCTCGGATGGACGGGGTCCCGGGCGTCCAGGGGCATGCCCAGCAGATGGACGCGTTGCCGAAGCGCTCCCCGCTCGAACGCGGCGATCGTACCGGCGGCGAGATCGGGGGTGGCGTCGGTGACGCCGGTGATGCCGTAGCGCGCCAGCTCGGCTCCGATGGCGCCCAGGTCCGGAGGGCGGGCGGCCGGGAGGCGGGTGCGGAGCCAGTCGTCGGCTCGCCACAGCCGGCCGGTGGGGGAGCCGTTCGCGTCGCGCTCGATGCCGGGGTGGTGGCCCGAGGCCAGGCCCGCCGCGCGTGCCGCGGCGGAGTTGAGCATCCAGAGCGCGCCGCTGCGGTGCTGGATCCGCACGGGCACATCGGCGCGCAGCGCGTCGAGCCCGGCCGCGTCCAGGTCGTCGGCGACGCTCTCGGAGTAGCCGACGCCGCGCACCCACCCGCGCTCGTCGGGCACCGCCGCATGCAGCGCCGCCGCCAGCGCGTCCCGTCCCTCGACCTCCGGAGGCCCGCATCGGACGGACCGCCTCGACGCCCACATGGCGTGCAGATGCACGTGGTGATCCCACAGGCCGGGGAGAAGCGCGCCGCCCCGGCACTCGACCACCTCGTCCCGGCGGCCGGGCGTCAGGTGCGGGCCGGCCTCGGTGATCCGCCCGCCCGCGACGCGGACGTGCGTCCGCTCGCGCCCGGCGATCTCGGCATCGCGGAACAGGAGCCCGCTCACGGCCGCGTCCATTGCTTCACGGGAGAGGAACTCCCAGCTCACGCAGGACGCCCGCCGTGTCGGCGCCCATGGCCGGGGCGTCCCCGTCCGGCTCGCGCCGGTGGGGAGCGGCAACGGGAGCGAGACCGGAGCCGGTGTCGACGGCCCAGCCGTCGCCATGGCGGAGGGCGGGGAGGCTGGGGACCGGCGGGCCCGGATCGAGGGTCGCCGCGACGACGCCGGACATCGGCACCTCCCAGAGGACACCGCCTCCCGGTGGCGCGGTGGCGGCCAGCACCGCGGCGGTGAGCCCGGTCAGCGGGTCGGCGATCGCATCGCCGCAGAACAGCGGGGACATGTCGGCATCCCGGCAGACCAGTCCCGCGCCTGCCGCCACATCGTCACCGAAGCCGACGCGGTCGGACGCGCGGCCGTCCGCGGTGATCGAGACCCACGTCGTCCCGGCGGCGACGGCGGCCCCGGCGTCCAGCCCGAAGCGGGCGAGGGCGCGCGGGCGGGACGCTTCGATGACGATGTCGGCCGCCTCCACCAGCGCCGCCATCGCCCGGCGGCCCGCCGTCGTCGCGGGGTCCAGCACGACGGAGCGGTGCCCGGCGTGCAGGAGCCGATAGAAACCGGGATCGCCGCGGCGCGCGCCGTCCGGTCGCGACGGCGTCTCGACCTTGACGACGCGGGCGCCCGCGAGGCCGAGCAGATGCGCGCACAGCGGGCCCGCCCACAGCGCGCTGAAGTCGACCACCAGCGCGTCCTTGACCGGACGAGCCGCCGCGGGCACTGGAACCGGGGCGCCGGAGGACGGTGCACCGACCGGCCCGGCGGCGACGCCGAGGAGCCCGGCGCGCTCGGCCAGTTCGGCGCCGGTGTGGTCGCGCAGCCAGGACCCGACCGCGGGCCACGGGTCGTCGCCGACGTCCGCGCAGGCCAGCGCGCCGAGGAGGGCCGGGTCGTCCGGGCGGGCGCAGGACACGGCCGCCCAGCCGTCCGCCATCGGCAGCAGCCGGCAGGCGCCGCCAGGCGACACGCGCCCGCGCCGCCGGTGCCCGGTGAAGGCGGCGCGCTCGGACAGCAGGCGCGCCCCGTCCAGGCGGGGCGCACCCGTCATGCCGGCGAACCGCTCGGCCAGGTTCCGGGCCACCGCGGCGGCCCGGCCGGGCGGCAGCAGCGGCGGCCCGTCCGAGCGGCCCGACAGGACCACCGCGCCGCTCGCCGCCCACGCCGATGCCGCATCCCTGCTCGGTGGCATGGGTCCCATGTTCCCGTAGGGCGTGAACGTGTCGAGAATCGGCCCCTGTCAGCGGGCGACGTAGCCGCCGTCCACCGGAAGGGCGGTGCCGGTGACGAAGGACGCCTCGTCGCTGGCGAGGAACAGCGCCGCGGCGGCGAGTTCCGACGGCAGCCCCCAGCGGTTCATCGGCTGGATGCGCATCGGCATGTCAGGCGGCGGCGACGGGTTCTGCTCCGAGGCGCCGGCGAGGCCGGTCCACGTCATGCCCGGGCAGATGGCGTTGACCCGCACGCCCTGCTCGGCGTAGTCGAGCGCGGCGCTCTTGGTCATCTGGACGACGCCGCCCTTGGCCGCGGCGTACACCGAGTGCGCCTTCCAGCCGACGAGGCCGGCGGAGGACGCGGTGTTGACGACGGAGCCGCCACCCGCGCGCAGCATGGCGGCGATCCCGTACTTCATGCCGAGGAAGACGCCCTTGAGGTTCACCGCGATGACGTCGTCGAAGGTGCTCTCGTCCTGTTCGACGATGGGTTTGCGGGGGCCGCCGAAGCCGGCGTTGTTGCACAGGACGTCGAGCCGCCCGAAACGCCGCTCGGCGGTCTCGATCATGGCCTGGACGTCGGCCGCGACGGAGACGTCCGCGTGGACCGCCACGGCCGCCTCACCGATGTGCGCGGCGGTGCCGTCCTGCTCTCCGCTGCGGTCGGCGCAGACCACCTTCGCGCCGTGCTCGGCGAACAGGACGGCGATGGACCGTCCGATCCCCGAGCCTGCGCCGGTGATCACGGCGACCTTGCCGGCGAGCCGTTCTCCACTGACTGTCATGTCTGCTTCCTCAGGATCCGGGCGGCGGCGCGCTGGTCGTGGTGCGGTGCCGTGTCAGCCGGGCGAGCGCCGGGTCGTGCCTGGCGATGATCTGCCGGACGCGCGCCTCCGCCAGCGGCCCGAGCCCGTCGTAGACCCCGGCGAAGAGCCCGCGCGCCCGCCGGCCCGGCCACGGGTCGGGGAGCAGCCCCTCCGGCAGTTCGGGATCGAGGCTCACCAGTTCCCGCCAGGCGTCCTTGACGTTGGTCCGGGCGACGAGCGCTTCCGCCGTTCCGACCTGCCCGTGCTCGACGCGGCGGAGCAGCGGCTCGTGCTCGGCGATGAACGCCTCGTACCGCGCGGCGATCGCGCCGACGTCCCACGCGGCGAGCGGGTCGCCGGGCCCCGCCGCGTACGTGACCTCGGCGCGCAGGACGGTCGCGTGCTCCACCGCCAGGCTTTCTAGCAGTTCGACGGTCTGGTCGCGGTCCGCGTGGGGCGACACCCACACGCTGTCGTACAGGGGGGCGTAGCCGAGCCAGCGCAGGCGCGTCCGGATGACGTACCGCAGGTCGCGCTGCTCGTCGGGGACCGAGAACAGCACGGTCGTCCACGAGCCGTCCCACATCCGGTCCCCGGCGCGGAACTCCACGACCCGCCGCTGGGTCTGCTCCAGCGCGCGGGACGCGGCCGGCGTCATCCGGTAGAACGTCCGCCGGCCGATCTTCGTCGCCTGGAGGAGGTCGCGCCGGGCGAGCCGCGCGATCGCCGCGCGGGCGCTGGCCTGCGTGTTGGCGAACTCGGTGAGCAGCTCGACCAGCGCGGCCGACGGCAGGTACTCCTCGGTGCCGAACCAGTGGTCGGTGAACAGCCCGAGGACCAGGTGCTGCGGGTTCGGCCCGACCTGGACGCGCGGGAAGTCGACGTCGGGCTCCACGTAGGCGTCCATCACGTCCGGAAGGCTATCCGCGGCACCGCCGCCGGGACGTTCGCGTCCCGCCGCGACCATCGGGTGTCGCGAGCGCCGCACCTTCCCGTTCACACGGCCGGTTCGGCGGTCGTGTTGAAGAACGCGGCGCCGGAGTCGGGGATGCGGGGCTGGTTGAACACGTTGACCGCGTAGGAGACGATGATCATCGAGTACATCAGCCGCAGCAGCCGCGTCGCGTCGTCGGGGAGGTCGTTGAGGTCGAGTCCGTTGAGGTACTCGATGGCCTCTTCGGCGCGGGGGGCGATGGCGTCGTAGAAGGCGGCCAGCTCGTCGAAGGTCTTCGACAGGCGCATGTCGTAGCGTTCCTGCCGGGTGGGGCGGGCCCAGTCGGCGACCCACGGCTCCAGTTCGGCGAACCGGGCGGGCAGGCCGGTCGCGGTGGTGGTCGACATCAGCGCTCCTTGTCAGTGTCGCGGTCGGTGTCGCGGGCCTGGTGCGCGGCGACGGTGTCGCGGACGGTCTTGTGGAACCTGCGGATGAGCAGTTCCTGGTCGGACAGGTGGAACCGCTGGTTGGCGCGGGTCGACAGGCCCTGCTGGGTGGCCTCGATGGTGTTGACGTCCTGCATCGCGAACTCGATCGTGCTGTCGACGATGAGCTCCTGCGCCAGCCGCTCCTGGGCGTTCTCCGGCGGGACGAAGTACAGGTCGATGTCGTAGGTGTGCTTGTCCACCGACTCGGGCCAGTAGGTGTAGGTGATGTAGAAGCCGCGCGCCCAGATCTGGACCGACAGGTTCGGGAACAGCCAGAACTGGTCGTTGCCCCAGGACTTGATCTTCCCCTTGTTGAGGAAGCCGGGGAGCGGGCCGAGGTCGGGGACGTCGTCGGGGCCGAACAGCCCGGCCCGGAACAGCTTGTACACCCAGATCTGGTCGCGGTCGGCGGGGCCGGCGGTGCCGGGTTCGCGCGGGGGGAGCGGGGGCGGCCCGGGCACCGAGGTGAGCATGTGCGGGGTGAACAGGTCGTAGTGGTAGGCGTCGACCGGCGGGACGAGCTTCTCGGCCTTGGCGGTGTCCTTGGCGATGAAGCGGGCGTGGACGTACGGCGGGTGGTACCACTCGCAGACCGAGTCGACCGCGAGTTTCCAGTTGCCGCGGATCGGCGCCGAGAAGCCGTAGTGCTGGGTCATCTTGTGGAACGGGTAGGCCTCGAGTTCCAGGAGGCGGTCGCCCAGGTACGTGCGCAGGGGGACGGGATCGTCGGCGAGGTTGACGAAGATGAACCCGGCGAACTCCTCGCAGTGCACCGGCGGCATCCGCAGGGAGTCCTTGTCCAGGCCGAAGAACTCCTGCTCGTTGGTGACGTGGGTGACGCGGCCGTCCAGGCCGTACCGCCAGCCGTGGTACTTGCAGGCGAACTCCCGGCACGAGCCCTTGGACTCCTCCTGCGGGTGCTCCTGCCAGACGACCTTGTTGCCGCGGTGGGCGCACACGTTGTGGAAGGCGTTGACCGTCCCGTCGCGGCGGCGGGCGATGACGATCGACGCCAGCCCATGCAGTTCGCGGGTGAAGAACGTTCCGGGCCGGGGCAGGCGCTCGGACCTGCCGACGTACAGCCAGGACCGCTTGAACACCGCCTCCCGCTCCGCCGCGAAGAACTCCGGCGAGATCGAGTCCTCGTAGTCCACCGGCCCTGTGCCGAGGTCGGGGTAGTCCGGGGTGAACTTGCCCCTCCCCGTGGCCAGGCGCTGCTGCAACTCCGTCATGACCCGTCTCCTTGCCGTCGCGTGGTCGCAATGACCATCAGTTTCTCTATCGAGCGAAACATTGCTGTCTTCTTTTGGGTCACGACCACGGCTTGTCGTTCCAGGCGCGGTCCAGCGGCTCCATGCCGCCGCCGAAGGGGAAGAACTCCTGCTGCGCGTAGGTCTCGCGCGCCAGCCCGTGGCCGAGTTCCTCCAGGTAGGCGCGCTTGAGATTCTGGGTGAACAGCTGCCGCGTGTAGCGCAGCACCATCGGCGGGCGCTTGACCAGCTCCCGGGCGAGCTCCCAGGCCCGGTCGAGGACCTGGTCCTTGGGCAGGACCTCGTTGACGGCCCCCCACTCCTGCGCCTCCCGCGCGGACAGCTTCTTGCCGGTGAGCAGGAAGTAGCGGGCCCGGTTGTGCCCGACCAGGAAGCTCCAGATCACATGCTGGCCGTCGCCCGGCACCTGGCCGCGCGGGAAGTGCGAGACGTCCTGGAAGTAGGCGTCGTCGGAGGCCAGGACGATGTCGCCCATCAGCGGGACCTCGGAGTGGATGTTGCACGGGCCGTTGACCACGCTGATCATCGGCACGTCCACCTCGAGGACGTTCTGCTGGAGCTGCCGGTTGTACCAGGCCTTCTCGTCCAGCTTGTGGAGCCCCCGGAGACCGGGCATGGCGTCGTAGACCGGCGGGTCGGGCAGGGTGCCGTCGGGCATCAGGCCCCAGTCGGCGTTGTAGTTCTCGCCGGTGCCGGTGTGGATGAGCAGCTTGATCTCGCGGTCGCCGGCGATGTCGGCGAAGGCGTCGGCCATGTCGTCGTGCGACTTCCAGTCCCACACCAGGCTGCCGCCGCCGGTGTGGCACCGCATGAGCAGGATGCCGTCCTCGCTCAGCTCGAAGTCGTAGTTGGGATACCGGTCCTTGTAGTCCTCGTATCTCGTGCGCTTGACCATCGGCCGTCCCTTCGTCCGCGGCGGGCGTCCGCCGGGAGCTCTGTTGTGCGACAGAGTTTTGGCGTACGGTCCTAAATATGCATCCTTTTCGGTTCGCCGTCCAGGCGACGAAGGCGACGACGGGAGCCCAGTGGCGTGACCTCGCCCGCAAGGTCGAGGACCTCGGCTACGCCACGCTGTTCGTCGCCGACCACTACCTGGGGCCGGGCCCGGCGGCCCGGGAGTCGCGGCTGCCGCCGCAGCACCTCGCGCCGGTCGCCGCCATGGCGACGGCCGCCGCGGTGACGCGGACGCTCCGGGTCGGCTGCCGCGTGTTCTGCGTCGACTACCACGTGCCGGCCGTGCTCGCGAAGGAGGCGGCGACCCTCGACCTGCTGTCCGACGGCAGGCTCGAGTTCGGGATCGGCGCCGGATGGAGCGAGCGCGAGTACCGGGCGATGGGGCTCGGCTTCGCGCCCCCCGCCCGCCGCGTCGACAAGCTGGAAGACGTCGTCGCCCTGCTCAAAGCGCACTGGAGCGGCGAGCCGCTGGACCACCGGGGCCCGTTCGCGACCGCGACCGGGTACGCGGGCCTGCCGCTGCCCGCCCAGCGGCCCGGCCCGCCGATCATGATCGGCGGCGCCCGCAAGCGCGTGCTGTCCCTCGCCGCCCGCGAGGCCGACATCGTGAGCATCAACAACGTGCCGTTCGACGCGGTGAACGATGCCGGCCGCACACCCGCGCAGGAGGCGGCGCACCGGTTCGCGATCGTCCGCGACGCGGCGGGGGAGCGACTGTCCGATCTGGAGATCGAGAGTTCGCCGTTCTTCACCGAGATCACCGACGACGCGGCCGGCGCCGTCGCCCGCGTCGCGAAGCTCATGGGCGTGCCGCCGGACGGGCTCCCCGACCACCCCAACGTGCTGGCCGGATCCCTGGACGAGGTGGCCGACCGGCTTCAACAGCGCCGCGAGGTGTTCGGCGCGAACTACATCACCGTCCAGCAGCGGGAGATGGAACGCTTCGCGCCCATCGTGGCCCGGCTCGCGGGACGCTAGCGGATCGGCCGCGGCCGGTAGGGACGGAGGACACCACGTGGTCGAGCAGGAGAGAGCAGCCACCGGCGCGAACCGGGCCGCGTCCGGGACGCGCGGACCGCTGCACGGACTGCGCGTGATCGAGGCGGCCACCCTCGCGGCGGGCCCGACGGTCGCCACGACGCTCGGCGAGTTCGGGGCGGAAGTGATCAAAGTCGAGCCGCCGGGCGCCGGAGACCCGATGCGAACCTGGGGGGACCGCCGGGACGGCATCGGCCTGGTCTGGAAGAGCATCAGCCGCAACAAGAAGTGCGTGACCCTCGACCTGCGCGAGCCCGCCGGTCAACGCCTGCTCCATCGGCTGCTGGACGTCGCCGACGTGCTCGTGGTCGGCAACCGGCCGAGCGCCCTGGCGCGCTGGGGCCTCGACTTCGACTCGGTGCACGCCGCGCACCCGCACATCGTCGTCGCGCACATCACCGGCTACGGGCGCGGCGGCCCCAAGAGCGACCGGCCGGGCTACGGGACGCTCGCCGAGGCGATGAGCGGCTTCGCCCAGGTCACCGGTGAGGAGGACGGCCCGCCGACCCTCCCGCCGTTCATGCTGGCCGACGGCATCGCCGGCCTCACCGCCGCCTACGCGGTGATGATGGCGCTCTACCACCGCGACGTCCACGGCGCGGCGGGCCAGCTCGTGGACGTCAGCCTCCTCGAACCGCTCGCGCGGCTGATCGAATCGTCGACGCTGGCCTACGACCAGCTCGGGATCGTCAAGGGCAGGACGGGCAACCGGCTCGACGCGAGCGCCCCGCGCAACGCCTACCGCACCCGCGACGGCAGGTGGCTGGCGATCTCCAGCGCGTCGCCGAGCATCGCCGTGCGCGTCTTCCGCGCCATCGACCGCCCCGACCTGGCCGAGCACCCCGACTACACCGATCCCGTCCGGCGCCAGGAGCGGGCCGTCGAAGTCGACGGCCTGGTGGCCGCCTGGATCGCCCAGCGGAGCCTCGACGAGGCGATGGCGGTGTTCGAAGCCGCCGAGGTGACCGCCGCGCCCGTCTACGACGCGCCCGCTCTGCTGGCCGACGAGCATCTGCGGGCCCGTGGCACGTTCCAGCCAATGGACGATCCCGACCTCGGCCTCATGCGGGTGCAGGCGCCGGTGCCCCGGCTCAGCGGCACGCCGGGCCGCGTCGAGCACCTGGGCCGCCCCCTCGGCGCCGACAACGACCACGTGTACCGGGACCTGCTCGGACTCGCCCCCGCCGGGATCGAGGACCTGCGCGAACAAGGAGTCATCTGATGCCCGAGCCGAGAATCCGCCGCTCGGAGCTGGCGACGCCGGCCAGCGACGAGCACATGTGCCGGAAGGCGGCGCGCTCAGGCGCCGACCTGGTCTTCCTCGACCTGGAGGACGCCTGCGCCCCCGCCGCGAAGGAGCGGGCGCGCGGCATCGCCGTCGCCGCGCTGACCGGGCTGGACTGGGGCCGCACGGTGCGCGCCGTCCGCGTCAACGGCCTGGACACCCGCTGGTGCCACGACGACGTCATCGAGGTCGTCACCGGGGCGCGCGACGCGCTCGACGTGATCATCCTGCCCAAGGCGCGCACCGCCCGCGACGTCTGGTGGCTCGACGTCCTGCTCACCCAGCTCGAGGACAAGCTCGGCCTGGGAAGGCGGATCGGCATCGAGGTGCTCATCGAGGAGGCCGAAGGACTGGCGAACGCCGTCGAGATCGCCCGGGCGAGCGACCGGCTGGAGGCGGTCATCTTCGGCGCCGGAGACCTGTCCGCCTCGCTGCGCGCCCGGGTCGACGGCAACTTCGACCCCCTCGGCGACTACCCCGGCGACTTCTGGCACCACGCCCGCGCCCAGGTCCTGACCGCCGCCCGCGCCGCCGGCATCGACGCCATCGACGCGCCCTACCCCGCGTACCAGGACCCCGACGGCTACCGCAGGGCCGCCGGCCACGCCGCGCTGCTCGGCTTCGACGGCAAATGGGCCATCCACCCGTCCCAGATAGCGATGGCCCACGAGGTCTTCACCCCGACCGCCGAAGAGATCGCACAGGCCAAGGCGGCCATGCAGGACTACCAGAGCGCCGCCGCCGGCGGTACGGGAGCCATCGGCCGCGACGGACGCCTGGTCGACGCCGCCCACATGCGCCACGCCGGCAACGTCCTCCGCAAGGCCGCCCTCGCGACGTCCCCGCTCCCGACTTAGCCCGATGGGGCGCCGCGCACCGGGTTAAAGGGGGATGCGGCCGCTGAGCCAGTCCGCGATGAAGTGCTCCAGGGACGGTGCGACGCAGCGCCGGTTGTCGGTGCGGTGGTCCCAGACGAAGATGTCGGGCCGGCCCTCGGGGACGAGGGCGTAGGCGAACAGGTTGCCGTCGCCGGGGGCGTCGGAGAAGAACAGCAGCTGGTCGAACGCCATGTACAGCCGTTTCAGCGCCGGGTAGGTGCGCATCTCCAGGTTGCCCTGGATGAGCTGCTCGGCGGAGAAGACCAGGTTGTAGCCGTTGGCGTCGATCACGCCGTCGGTCTCGCCGAGCAGCTTGAGCAGGTCGTCGGGCAGGAGGTGGCCCAGGGTCTCCTCGGCCCGCTGCAGCGCCTGCTCCGTGGCCGGCGCGGCGAAGCGGGCCTGGCGGGTGTGTTCTTCGATCAGCTCACGCCACATTGGCGCATCATCGCGAAGGGGAGCCCGCGCCGTCCAGTTGGCCCGCTCCGTCACGGGAGCACGCGTCATGACCGGTAGGTCCGTGCTCTTGACGTGCCTCGGCCGCAATCATACATTCACTCATCAAGTGTATGAATGGAGGCCAGCGGATGGGACGGAAGACGGCCGTGGTGCTCGGCGGGAGCGTGGCGGGGCTGTGCGCCGCGGGCGTCCTCGCCGGCCACTTCGACGAGGTCATCGTGCTCGAGCGGGACCAGCTGCCCCCCGACGCGCGGCACCGCCGGGGCGTCCCGCAGAGCAAGCACCCGCACTTCCTCCTCAACTCCGGCCGCCGCGCGATCGGCGAGATCTTCCCCGGCTTCGAGGAGGCGCTGATCGCCGCGGGCGGGATGCGCCTCATGCCGTCCCTGGACGCGGCCTACTGCGAGAACGACGGCTGGGCCCCGCGCAAGTCCGGATCGATGACGATGGTCTACAGCTCGCGGGTGCTCATCGAGCGCGTCCTGCGCGACAAGGTCCGCGAGCTGCCGGCCATCGAGATCCGCGAGGGCGCGACCGTCACCGGGCTCCGTTCCACCGGGGGCGGCACCGCGCGCGGGCGCGTCGAGGGGGTCGAGTACCGCACCGCCGACGGCGACGGCCACCTGGCGGCCGACCTGGTCGTCGACGCGCTCGGCCGCGGCTCCTCGGTCGTCGACTGGCTCCGCGCGGCCGGCTGGCAGGCCCCGCCGGAGAAGACCCTCGACGCCAAGGTCACCTACACCTCGCGCTGGTACGACCTGCCGCCCGCCGACCGGCGTCCGGAGACGTGGTGGTGGAAGCACCTGGTCGTCACCCCGACCCAGGACACCGGCGACCATCCCGCCGAGCACGAGTTCCTCAGCAACTTCTTCCCGATCGAAGGCGACCGCGCCATCGTGTGCATGGGGTCGTGGGGCATCGAGATGCCGCGCAAGGCCGAGGCGTTCGAGGCGGCGGTGGACCGGGTGCGGGCCACGCTCTTCGGCCGGGCGGCCCGCGCGTGCACGCCGACCTCCGAGGTGCACCTGACCCGGTCGACGGGCAACAAGTGGCGGCGCTTCGACCTGCTCGACGTGCCCCCGTCCGGGCTGGTGTGCGTCGGCGACTCGATCTGCGCCTTCAACCCGTTCTACGCCCAGGGGATGAGCTCGGCCGCGCGCTCGGCGCTCATCCTCGGCGCGCTGCTGCGCGGCCGCGACGCCCTCGACCTCGCCTTCTTCCGCGAGTTCCTCGCCCGGCAGAAGAAGTCGCTCGACGTCCCGTGGATGCTCGCGATGGCCCGCGACCAGGCCTACGACTTCGCGACCGGGACCGAGACCGTCCCCGCCTGGCGCCGCCGGATCGCCGCGCGCCTCAGCTGGCCGATCTTCAACGCCATCACCGCCGCGAGCCGCGAGGACGCCTACGTCGAGCGGACGTTCGCCGAGGTGTTCAACCTCGACAGGTCGCTGAAGGAGATGGCGGCCGATCCGCGGTTCTGGTTCGGCATCGCGCGGTACAAGCTGCGTCAGAGACTCGGCCGCACGGTCGTGCCCGGCGGCTTCGACGAACGGCAGGACCCGCCCGGCACCGACTTCACCGGCTACACCGGCGCCGCGTCGGCCCGGACGGCCCACCGCGGCGACGACCTCGTCGGCGCCTGACCGGAGGAGCGAGCAATGGGGTACACCTGCGATCCGGTGGCCGAGCGCGTCGCCGAAGGACTCGGCTTCTCCTGCCGTCACGCCGATCCCCTGGTGACCTTCCGCAACCCGTTCGACCTCGCGAACGGCACCATGCCCGTCCTCGAACTGCTCGTCGTCGGCGGCGCGGTGTTCGCGTTCGTCCACGCGTGGCGGCGGTGGCGGCGCGACGGCGACCCGGTCAACATCTCGCTCTGGTTCGCCTCGGTCGTCTATCTGGCCGTGATCGAGCCGCCGCTCTACTTTCCCGGCTGGTTCGGCCTGGAGAAGCAGGTCGGGTTCATCTTCTCGCACAACGTGTTCACCGTGCAGTTCATGTACGACCGGCTGCCGCTCTACATCGTGGCGTTCTATCCCGCGATCTCGCAGCTCGCCTACGAGCTGGTCCGGGCGCTGGGCGTGTTCGCGCGGCGCGGGCCGCTGGCCGGCTCGGCGGCGGTGGCGTTCGCCTGCCAGGTCTTCTACGAGATCTTCGACCAGCTCGGCCCGCAGCTGAAGTGGTGGGCGTGGAACCCCGCCAACAAGATGATCAACCAGCCGGCGCTCGCCTCGGTGCCGATGAACAGCATGCTCCTGTTCGCCTCGGTCTCCTTCGGCGCGATGACGTACCTGGTGGTCCGGCTGGTCGGCGGCGGGCCCGGCCGCGGCCCGCTCGCCGGCTGGAACGTCGCATGGCGCACCGTGGTCGCCGGCGCGGTGACGCCGCTGGCGATGATCGTCGCGAGCGCGCCCAGCGGCGCCTTCCGCGGCGACGACCAGGTCGGGATCCAGCGGGCCGTCCTCGCCGTCGAACTCGCCGCGGTCTGGATCGCCGGCCTCTACCTGTTCGCGGACGCCTTGCGGGCGGCGCGCGCCGGCAAGGCCGCACGGGTGGAATCGTCGCTGTTCGCCCGGACCTATCCGGCGACGTACCTCGGCGTCCTCGTCGTCCTGTGGCTGACCGCGCTGCCGGCGTACTTCGCGTCGACCGGCGGCGTCACCGAGCAGGGCACGCCGATCGGCAGCCTGTGGTACTCCGCGCTGTGCGCCGTCGCGGCGGCGGGCCTCGTCCTGGCGGTCCTGCGGGTTCGCGCGTCGGAACCGGCCGCGGAGCCTGTGCGATCCTAGGGCCATGGCGCACCACGGCTGGGGAGGCCGGCCCCCCGCATCGGATGCCGAGGCGAGGCAGCGCATCGTCGACGCGACCGCCCGCTGCGTCGACAGGCACGGCGTCAGGAAGACGACCCTCTCCGACGTCGCCGCCGAGCTCGGCGTCACCCGCCAGACCGTCTACCGCCACTTCGCCCGGATCAGCGACATCGTCGGCGAGGTGGCGGCGCAGGGCGCGGAGTCGTTCGTCGACCGGCTGGTGGCCCACCTCCAGGGGATCGGCGATCCGGCCGAGGCCGTGGTCGAGGGCATGATGTTCTGCGTGCGGACCATCCCGACCGAGCCGCGCCTGAGCCTGCTGCTGCAGCTCGACGACTCCAGCGCGTTCGGCCGCGGCGCCACCACCGCGGACGCCATCGCCTACGGCGCCCAGATGCTGCAGCGCTTCCCCGTCGACTGGGAGGACGCCGGGATCGGCGCGGACGACCTCAACGGCCTCGCCGAGATGATCATGCGGCTGCTGACGTCGCTGCTGCAGCACCCGAGCGAGCCGCCGCACGACGACGCCCATCTCCGCGCCCTCCTCGACCGCTGGCTGGCCCCCGCGCTGCGCCGCCCGTCGGTGGCCGTGCAGGGCGCCGGACGGTAGCCCGGCCCGTCCGCGCGAAGGCCGATCACGGCGACCGGCGGGCGTAGGAGGCGAGGCGGTCGGCGAGCGCGGCGACGAGGTCGCGCAGTTCGTCGGGGCGCTCGATGACGAAGGGCCGGTCCAGCGAGGCCAGGACCGCGGGCAGCCAGTCGAGCCGTTCGGCCCGCAGTTCGACGTGGCGCCAGCACTCGGTCGCCGGGTCCTCGGTGGACGCGGACTCCCGCACGGTCGCGATGCCTACGGGGAGGCGGGCGCGGATCTGCTCGACCGTCCCGTGGACCCGCAAGGCCACCTCGTGCCGGTAGGGCGTCGCGGCGAGTCCCGACAGGACGCGCTGGGCCGGGTCCGGCCCGGCGGGCGCCTCGAAAGAGCCGGGCAGGGTCCTGGCGTCGGTGATGCGGTCGAGGCGGAAGGTCCGGTCCTCGCCGGCGCCGGGGTCCGCGCCGGTGACGTACCAGCGGCCCGAATGGTTCACGATCCCGTACGGGTGCAGGGTCCGGTCGCTGCGCCGGCCGGTGCGATCGGTGTACCTGATCGAGACGGGGAGGCGGTGGCGCACCGCGTCGGCGAGGGTGAGCAGGGTCCCGGTGTCCGGTGGAACGGGCTCTCCGGGCGGCCTGGTGAAGGCGAGCGACTCCTGGACCGCGTCGAGCCTGCGGGCGAGACGCTCGGGGAGCACGCGCCGGATCTTGGCCGCCGCCGTCTCGCCCGCGGTGCCGGACGCCGTCGCCAGGCCCGTCCGCCGGCCGGCGATCAGCCCGAGCAGCACGGCGAGCGCCTCGTCGTCGTTGAGCATGAGCGGCGGCAGGCGGTGGCCGCGGGCGAGGCGGTATCCGCCGTAGCGGCCGCGCACCGCCTCGACGGGCACGTCCAGGTCGATCAGCTGGTCGACGTACCGCCGCACGGTGCGGCCGTCGACGCCGAGCCGGCCGGCGAGCTCGGCGATCGTCCGGGTGCCGCCCGACTGCAGCAGTTCCAGGAGGGTGAGCACGCGGCCGGTGGGTCGGGACATGATGACGAGCCTATGGTCGATAGTGGACTGATTCTGTCCACTATTGCCTCTAGCGTGTGAAGCGAAGACCCACGAACCCGGGAGGAACCCATGGACTTCGTTTCGATCCGCATCATCACCGGTGACGTCGCGCGCCTCGTCGAGTTCTACGAGAAGGCCACCGGGGTGGCGGCGGTCTGGTCCACCGAGGACTTCGCCGAGATCAGGACCCCCGGCGCCACCCTGGCGATCGCCGGCACCCGCACCGTCCCGCTGTTCGCGCCGGGGTCCGCCCGCCCGGCCGAGAACCACAGCGTGATCACCGAGTTCCTCGTCGACGACGTCGACCGCGCGTACCGGAACCTGACCGGCCTCGTCACCGACTTCGTGACCGAGCCGACCACGATGCCCTGGGGCAACCGGTCGCTGCTGTTCCGCGACCCCGACGGCAACCTCGTCAACTTCTTCACACCGGTCACCCCGGCCGCCATCGCCAAGTTCGCTCGCTGACTCCGGCGGCGGCATGCCGAGGGCGAGCACGTCGCCATGGCCGGTTCAGTAGCGGTTCGTTTCGGCGTCCACGGCGAGGTCCGCGTCGATCACCTCCGCGGACACCTCCTTGAGACCGAGGTGGTCCTTGACGATCCGCCCGAGCGTGGGCAGGGCCGAGCGGTCCGGCCAGGTTTCCGGGGCCCACAGCGACGAGCGCAGGAAGGCCTTCGCGCAGTGCATGTACAACTCGTCGACCTCGACGAGGAGGGCGAGCCGCGGCCGCTTTCCCCGGACGGCCAGGTCGTCGAAGAACGGGGCGTCCGAGACGAGGGTCGCGCGGCCGTTCACGCGGAGCGTCTCGTTCATCCCCGGGACGAGGAACAGCAGGCCGACGTGGGGGTTGTGGAGCACGTTGCGGAAGCTGTCGATCCGGTGGTTGCCGGGACGGTCGGCGAGCGCCAGCCGGTGGTCGTCCAGGACCAGCGCCGACCCGGCGGGGTCGCCGCGGGGCGAGACGTCGCAGGCGCCGTCGGGGCTCGAGGTCGCCAGCAGCACGAACGGCGAGTGCGCGATGACCGTGCGCGCGTGCTCGTCGATCCGGCCGATGTCCTTGTCCCACAGGGCCTGCGGCGGTTCGGGGACGATCGCGCGGAGGTCGGCCTCGGTCGTCACCGTACGGATCTCGGAAGGGTGCATCGTCCGAATATAAGGTAAGCCTAACCAAATAGGTGCCGCGCGACCCGCATGCCGGTCAGGAGCAGTGGAAGCCGAAGACCTCCTGGACGTAGGCGCCCGAGGGGTCCTTGGGCAGGTCGGGATCCGGTTTGCAGGTGACGGTGACGGGCTTCGCCCTCTCCTGGACGACGCCGTGGAGTGTGAAGGTGCCGCGGATGTCGCCTGAGGCGGAGGCCTTTTGCCTCTGCGCCTTGCAGGCGGTCGTCCCCCTGGCGAACCCGCTGGGGGACAGCACGAGGTCCGCGCAGACGTAGTCGGCGTCGGGCCGCCTCGCCCGGTCGGCCGCCGACGCGGAGGCCGGGACGGCGATCGTCGCGGTGGTCGCGGCGGCCAGCGAGCCGGCCGCGAGGATGCGCAGGCAGGAGAGCATGGAAAGCGTCCTTTGCTGCCGTGGGCCGGCGGAAGCGGAACCGCCGGTCCGTCTGTGACTCCTCTGTCATGCGTCTGCGAACGTCACGCCGTCGTACCCGCCGATCTGCCCTTACACCTCAAAACAACCCAAACCCTCCGCTGGTGGGCGGTCGACCTGCCGCGCGCGACTTGTGGGTTGAGCGCGGAATCCGGACCCCGAGCCTGTCACCCGCCTTCAGAGAACGGAGCCGGACGCCCAACTAGCTTGGGCGGCCGGAGGGTGAGAACGTGCCTGACGAACCACGCACCGAACGGCGGCGGCTGCTGGGGGCCGCCGGACTACTCGCGGCCGCGGCGTCGCTGCCGGACGTCACCGGACCGGCGAGCGCGCAGGCCGAACGCGACGCGCTCGGCGAATGGACGCTCGACACCATGAGGGGCCTCGCCGTCTTCGTCATGCCGGGCCCGGACGCCTATTCGCGCGCCCAGGGAACGCCGCGCAAGGAACCCGGCGGGATCGAGGCGAGGCTGCCGGAATTCCTCGTCCAGAACCTCAACCGCTATCTTCCCTTCCCCGACCTGCCAGTAGGAGGACTGGCGGGCGCGCTGGCACCGATGCTGCGCGGCGCCGGGCCGGGGCCGCTCCAGGGCGATGCGGTGATCCCGCTGGCGCCGCTGGCCGCGCTGATACTGAACGCCGAGGCCGTCCGCGTCGATCCGGGCACGCTCGGCGGCCGTTTCCTGGCGCCCTTCTCCCGCCTGACCTATCGCGGGAAAGCGAAGGTGTTCGAGCTGCTGGAAGGGCCCGACCCGGCTCTCGTCGAGGCGCTGGACGCCCAGTTGCCGGAACCGCTGAAACGCTCGGCGTCGGGGCTGCTGAAATACGCCGCCGGGGCGCTGCTGGAACTGTCGGCGCTCGGCGGCTACTCCGAATGGGGGGTGTTCGACCCGGCCACGAGGCGGCTGCAGGGCCGCCCGGTCGGCTGGCGGGACAGCGGATACGTCCCGGCGTCGGAGGGGCGGCCCGAATTCCGCGGCTACTACCAGGGACGCAGGAAGGTGACCGGATGAGCCGGGACGTGATCGTCGTGGGCGCCGGAGGGGGCGGCCCCGTGGTCGCCAAGGAGCTCGCCGCGCGGGGCCTCGATGTCCTGCTCCTCGAGGCCGGTGCCCGCTACGCGCATCCGCGCAGCGAATGGACGCACTTCGAGAACGACGCCAACAACCCCATCACCGGTTTCCTGCGTGTGGGGCCTTCGGATCGCGGCGAACCGGAATGGCTGCGCGAGGAGCCGCAGAATTCCTTCCTTCTCCAGGTGGCGGGCGTCGGTGGGACGACCCTGCACTACTACGGCAACTCGCCGCGCGCCTACCGCGGCATGTTCAAGGGCTATGACGGGCCCGACCGCGGAAGTTACGACACAGCGCACGCGTTCCCGCTGACCTACGAGGAACTCGTCCCGTACTACGAGTGGGTGGAGGCGACCCTTCCGGTCCAGACGGCGGCGATGGGCGTCAAGGAGACGGTGTTCTTCCGGGGCGCGGAGAAACTCGGCATCCCGGTCCAGACCACCAAGGACACGAAGCAGTGGTCGTACCGGCCGCAGGAGAACGCCATCCTGCAACCCGGCGGCACCGCCGGAAAGACGGGGGACCCGGCGAAACTCCGCTATCCGCACGCGACCGGATGCACCTACTGCGGATACTGCCTGGAAGGGTGCATGGAACCGGCCGGCGCCCCGCGCAACCAGGCCGCGAAACGCTCCACCGACAACAGTTACGTCCCCATGGCGCTCACCGCCGATGCGTGGTCGCCGCACGGGCGCGCCGTCACGCTCCTGGCCGACTCCTACGCCGTGAAAGTGCACACCGCCCGGAAGAACGGCGAACTCGTCGCGACCGGCGTGACCTGGAGGAACACCAGGACCGGCGACGTGCATCGCGAGGACGCGGCCGTGGTCGTCCTCGCCGGCGGCACCACCGAGACGCCGCGGCTCTGGCTGAACAGCGGGCTGCCGAATCCCAACGGCTGGGTCGGCCGCGGCTACACCGACCATTTCCTCGACGGTGTGACCGGGCTGTTCGACGACGACACCGGATCCTCGCGGGGCCCGAGTTCCGCCGCCCGCTGCGATTTCCCCGGATACGGCGCGCTGGAGAACATCGGCCTTCCACCGGCGATGCAGGCGTTCACCATGGCGCTGTCCGACAGCGGAATCCGCGGCCAGTACCGCAATGGCCGGGGTCTGACCGGCCCATGGGACGGGCGCACGGGACGTGTCATCGGCCCCGAACTGAAAGAGGCCCTCGCGAACGGCGTGGACCGGCTGCTGAACATCCTCGTCCTCACGGGCGACAGCGTCGAGGCGCACAATCGCGTCACGCTTTCCGCCTTCCCGCCGGACGAGCAGGGAGCGATCCCGAAAGTGGAGTTCCGTTCCCGCCAGCGGACCCGGCACACCCTCGCCGCCCGCGAATTCCTCGCGCGCAAGGCGACCGAGCTGCTCCGCAGGGCCGGAGCGCGACGCGTCTACCGGTTCGACTGGGCGCCGCTGCTCCTGCACGTCCATTCGTCGATGCGGATGGGCCTGTCGGCGGACGATTCCGTGCTGGACGCCGACGCCCGGAGCCGCTGGGTGGACCGCCTCTACGTCGCCGACAACTCCGCGCTCGCCAACAGCCTCGGCGGCCCGAACCCGACCCTCACCACGCAGGCGCTCGCCACCCGCACCGCCGAGACCGTCTTCGTCCGGCACTTCGGCGGCCACCGCTGGGTCGGCCGCGAGGACCCCGTCGTCTCCACCGACCCCCGCTGCGCCTGAGCCCTGCCGGCCGCGGCCGGTCAAGGTCAGGTGGAGAGCCGGCGCCACACCTCGTCGAGCGCGAGCCGCAGCGCGCCGGTGAGGACGGTGTCCTCGGCGAGGCCGGAGAACTCCACGGCCGGCGGCGTCAGGGTCAGCTCGGCGAGATGCCGGGTGATGGCCGTGAGCAGGACGGACCCGGCGCGCGCGACGCCGCCGCCGATCACGACGGCGTCGGGGGCCAGGACCAGCACGGCCGGGGCGACGGCGTGCGCGAACGCCGCGGCCACGTCGTCGACGACCTGCGTGGCCACCGCGTCGCCGTCGGCGGCCGCGGCGAAGACGGCGGCGGCGTCGAGCCGGTCGCCGCTCAGGACGGTCCCGGTGCGGCCGCGCGCGGCCCGCCGGGCCCGCTCGGTGATGGCCTCCGCGCCGATGGCGCGTTCGAGGGGGCCCCGCCCGTCCCCGGTGTCGGGGACGTCGCCGGACGGCCGGATGAAGCCGATCTCGCCGGCGGCCCCGGTGCCGCGGTGCAGCCGCCCGTCGATCACGACCCCGGCGCCCAGCCGCTCGCCCCACTGCACCGCCAGCAGGGTGCCCGGCCCGCTGCGCTCCCCGGCGACGGCCAGGGCCGCGAGGTTGGCGTCGTTCTCCACCCGGACGGGGCAGCCGAAGCGGTCGCGGAGATGGGCGGACAGGTTCACCGCGGTCCAGCCCGGGACGCTGGGCGCGAGCAGGATCCGGCCGGAACCGGGGTCGACGATGCCGGGCGTGGCGACGACCACCGCGGCGATCTCCTCCGCGCCGAGCCCCGCCTCGGACAGCGCCCGCTTGATCGCCTCGTCGACGACGTCCAGCAGCCGCCCGGCCCCGCCGCGGCCGACCGGCAGCCGCACCGCGGCCAGGCGGTCGGCCGCCAGGTCGTCGATCCCGGCGCTGACGGTGTGCGGGCCGGCGTCCAGGCCGAGTACGGGCGCGGCGCGGCCGCGCAGCGAGACCCGGACCGCGGGACGGCCGCCCTGAGGGGAGGCCGCGGCCGGGTCGTGCTGCCGGAGCCAGCCGGCCTCGACCAGGTCGTCCACCGCCTGACCCACGGTCGGGCGGGTGAGGCCGGTCAGCCGGACCAGCCGGGCGAGCCGCACCGGTTCGGGGGCGCACTCGCGCACCGCGCGCAGCACGGCGGCGGTGTTGAGGCGGCGCAGTACCGGGGTGCCGACCGTGCGTTCCTCGTCCATCGCCCCTCCGGAAGATCGCGCGGCCCCTCTTGACCGGACGGTCTTCCGCGTCGATCATGAACGTCGTCCAGGTATTGCAAGGAGTTTAACAAACCCCGCGTGCGGTGGAGGTTCCGCCATGGTGTCGAGCCCACGACCGGAAAGACGACGGACAAGACCACGGGGAAGGCGCCGGGGGACCGGGAGCCGGCCCCGGGCGCTCGCCATCGCGGCGGCCGCGGCGCTCCTCGTGCCGCTGACCGCGGCGATGCCGCCGGCGTCCGCACGGACGGCCCCCGCATCCGCGACGGTCACGGCCCAGCAGACCGGGCCTGCCGCGCAGGCGCTCAATCGCATCCTCGGCGAGCGCAAGGCCGCACAGGTCACGCTCCAGACCATCGACAAGGGCAGCGGCGCCGACCGCTTCCGCATCTCAGCCCCCGGCGGGCACCTGGTGATCGCGGGGACGTCACCGGCCGTCCAGCTCACCGGTTTCGGCTGGTACCTGCGCAAGGTCGCGCACGCCGACTACGCGATCGGCGGGTCGCAGCTGGACCTGCCCGCCCGGCTGCCGCTGCCGGCCGCGCCGATCGAGGAGGACGCCTCGGTCGCGCACCGCTTCGCGCTCAACGACACCAACGAGGGGTACGCGGGCGCCTTCCTGAGCTGGGACGAGTGGCAGCGCCGCATCGACGCGCTCGCGCTGCACGGTGTCAACGAGGTGCTGGTGTACGAGGGGCAGGAGGCGGTCTACCAGCGCGCCTTCCAGCAGTTCGGCTACAGCGCCGAGGACATGCGCAAGTGGATCCCGCAGCCGGCCCACCAGGCGTGGTGGCTGCTGCAGAACATGTGCTGCACCGGCTCGCCGATCTCCCAGCAGCTGATCGACCGCCGCGCGGCGCTCGCCCGGCGCATCGTCGACCGGCTCCGCGAACTCGGCATCACGCCCGTCCTGCCCGGCTACTACGGGACGGTCCCGACCGACTTCGAGACCCGCAACGCGGGCGCCAACACCGTCCCGCAGGGAACGTGGAACGGTCTGGAGCGCCCCGACTGGCTCGACCCGACCGGACCGGAGTTCGGCAAGGTCGCGGGGGCGTTCTACGCGGCGCAGACCCAGCTGTACGGCACGTCCACCATGTACAAGATGGACCTGCTGCACGAGGGCGGCCGGGCCGGAACGGTGCCGGTGGGACCGGCGTCCAAGGCCGTCCAGGACGCGCTCGAAGCCGCCCACCCCGGCGCGATCTGGACGATCCTCGGCTGGCAGAGCAACCCCCGCAAGGAGACGCTGGAGGCGGTCGACCGGTCGCGGATGTTCATCGTGGACGGCATCACCGAGCAGCCGAGCGTCACCGACCGCGAGAAGGACTTCCTCGGCACCCAGTACGCCTTCGGGACGATCTGGAACTTCGGCGGCCACCAGAACTTCGGCGCCGGGCTCACGGGGTGGAACGAGAAGTTCCATGCCATGCGCACCAAGCCGGGCAGCGCGCTGAACGGCATCGCGCTGATGCCCGAGGCGATCGACAACAACCCGGCCGCGCTGGCGTTCTTCACCGACATGCCCTGGGAGGACGGGCCGGTCGACATGGACGCCTGGTACGCCGGGTACGCCGCCGCCCGCTACGGCGCCGCCGACCCGCACGCCGTGGCCGCCTGGAAGATCATCGGCCGCACCGCCTACGCGTGGCCGGAGGGCAAGGACACCCGGCACGTCACCGCCCTGTTCGACGACCAGCCGAGCCTGACCAACACCGGGACGCCGCTGCAGTACGACCCGGCCGAGTTCGAGCAGGCACTGCGCGAACTGCTCCAGGTCGACTCGCGGCTCCGGCGCTCCGACGCCTACCGCTACGACCTCGTCGACGTCGCCCGCCAGGTCCTCGCCAACCGCAGCAGGACGCTGCTGCCGAAGATCCGCACCGCCTACCAGGACGGCGACACGGCCGCGTTCGAGCAGCTCACCGATCGCTGGACGGCCGAGATCGCGCTCATGGACGACGTCCTCGGCACCGACCCGAACTTCCTGCTCGGCACCTGGCAGCGCGAGGCCGCCGGGCAGGCCGCGAACCGCACGGAGGCCGCGGCGCTCGACTACGACCTCAAGTCGCTGGTCACGCTGTGGCAGACCGAGAGCCCCGGCCTGCAGGACTACGCGCGCCGCGAGTTCAACGGGCTGGTCGGCGGCTACTACGGCAAGCGCTGGGCGATGTTCTTCGACGAGCTGAAGCGCGCCATGAAGACCGGCGCCGCACCCAAGCAGATCGACTGGCGCGCCGTCGCCGAGAGCTGGGCGCACGCCGGGACCCGTTACGCCGACCGGCCGCATGGCGACGCGTACCGGCTGGCGGCGCGGGTGGCCGAGGAACCGGCCGGCGCGCTGGCCCTCACCTCCGACCGGAAGGGCGTCGCCCCGGGCGGCACCGTCCGCGTCACCGCCACCTTCACCAACGAATCGACGCTGAGCGCCGCTCGCGGCGTGCGTTTCGCGCTGACCGCGCCGCGCGGCTACACCGTCCGTCCGGCGACCGGCGCCGCCGGACGCGGCACCGACGTCGACCCCGCCGGCACCGCGACCGCGACCTGGACGGTGACCGCACCCGCCGGCGCCCGTCCCGGCGACCTCGCCGGCCTGGACGGAACCGTCTCCTGGCGCACCGGCAAGGGCGAATCCGAGCAGGCGAGCGCGCACTCCCCGCTGATGGTCGGCGGGAGCACGATCGGAGCGCCCTACAAGACGGCCGCGTCCACGACGGCCGAGTTCGCGCGCCAGGGCGACGCGATCGGCATCGCCGCCGGCGGCGAGGACCTGTGGGGCGACACCAACGAGCTCGCCACCGTCTACACCGACGGCGGCCTCACCTCGGGGCACGCGGTGTCCACGAAGGTGACCGAGCTGGACGGCGCGTCCCCCTGGTCCCGCGCCGGGCTCGTCGCCGCGAACGACCTGTCCGAGAGCGGGAGCGGCGGGTACGCCAACATCGCCGTCACCCCCGACCACGGCTGCGTCTTCTCCTACGACTCCGACGGCGACGGACGGCTCGACCAGGTCAGCGAGGTCGGCGGGTTCGCCGCCGGCGACGTCCGCGTCCGGCTCGGCAGGGACGGCGACCGCATGAGCGGCTCGTGCAGCTCCGACGGCGTGAACTGGAACGTGGTCGGGGCCGGCACGGTCCCCGGCGCGTCGGACGCCCAGGACGTCGGCATGTTCGTCAGCGCGGTCAACCGGCACACCGGGCAGGAGGCGATCGCCCTCTTCGGCGGCGGCGTCACCGCCTCGCCCGGCACCTCGCGCGACGGCTCCGGCGACACCCTGCAGAGCCTGCGCAAGCCGGTGACGGCGCTGTCGTCGGAGTCCGGACGGCCGCCGGAGGCCGCCAACGACGGCAGCCGCGCCAACTCGCCCTACTGGGGCGGCCAGATGACCTACGGCGAGAACTGGTGGCGGGTCGACCTCGGCGCCGTCAACGACGTGTCCCGCGTCAACGTCCGCAACTACGTCGACGGCACTCGCTACTACACCTACCGCCTGGAGGGCAGCCTCGACGGCACGCACTGGTTCACCCTCGGGGGCCGTAACGGGCCGCGTCCCGCCGCCGACGCCGGCGACACCATGAAAACCGAGGCCAAGGCCCGCTACATCCGCGTCGTCGGCCTCGGCAACACCGCCAACTTCACCTTCCATCTCACCGAAGTCAGCGTCTACGGCACGCCCGCGACCTGACGGATCCCACGGAGGCCCGCGGCGTTCCGCGCCGCGGGCCTGCCGGGGCCCGCGCGACGTCACCGGCCTCGCGCGCCGATCGCGGCCGCCAGCGCGAACCCGCCGACTCCGAGCAGGGCCCACGTCGCGCCCGCCGGGCCGAGGTCGAACAGGCGGCCGACCAGCAGGTCGCCGGCGAAGGCGAACAGGCCGGCGCCGCACTGGAGGACGCCGTAGTACGAGCCGAACCGCCCGGGCGGCGCGTGCCGGACGGTGCGCTGGAACACCGCCGGCTGGATCAGCCCGTTCGCCACGCCGTTGAGGACGCCCGCGACCATCAGCGGCCCGGTCGCCGTCCCGTCCAGCGGCGCCAGCACGAAGAACGCCGCCGCCGCGCACAGCAGGCCGAGGCGCAGCACCCAGGGCCGCTCACCGCGCCGGCCGGCGGCGACGAAGGGCTGGGCGGACGCGGCGACGGCGGCCAGCACGCAGAAGCAGAGGGTCGCCGCGCCGGGCGCGAAGCCGAGCAGCGGGACGGCGGTCATGATGTGCTCGGCGAGCAGGGTCGTGGGCGCGGTCACCAGCGCGAACAGCAGGAACGTGCGGTCGCCGAGCACCGCCCGCACGCCGGCGGCGAGGTCGCGGAACGGCCCGGAGACCGGCTTGGCGCCGTCCGCGGGCAGGCGCAGGAACAGCAGCCCGGCGACCGCCCACAGGGCGGCGGCCGTGCCCGTGATCAGCGCGAACCCGGGTCCCACGTGGAGGAGGGCGAGCCCGGCGGGCGGGCCCGCGACCGTCGCGATGTGCTGGGCCGCGACGTAGGCGGCGAACCCGCCGGACCGGCGGGCGGAATCGACGCCGGCGAGCAGGCACTGGGCCGCGGGATTGTAGAGTGCGCCGCCCGCGGCCAGCACGACGGCCGCGCACAGCAGCGGGCCCACGCCGTCGACCGTCCCGATCAGCGCGAAGCCCAGCGCGCGCAGCGCGCACGCGATCGCCCCGGTGCGGCGCGGGCCGATCAGGTCGGTGACCGCGCCGACCGGCAGCAGCAGCGCGTACTGCAGCCCGACCCGCATTCCGAGGACCAGCCCGATCGTGCCCGCCATCAGACCCAGGTCGTGCCGCAGATGCGCGACCAGGTGCGCCATCACCGCGAAGAAGCCCAGGCTGCAGGTGAGCTGGATCGCGACCACCGTCCCGACCACCCGGCGGCCGGACGGATCCATCGCGGGGCGGGCGGAGGCGGCCGGGGCGTCGATCACAGCAGAGAGAACACCAGAAAGGCGTGAACGACCCAAACCCGTGTCGGCTGACCAGGAAACATAAGGTTTCGGATATCGATGAGCGGCCTATAAAGATCTTGGACATGGTCCGATCCGCTGTGCTGTCATGGCCGCCATGTCCCCCGAGCCTTCCGGTCCTTCCGGTCCGTCCCGCCGTGCTCTGCTGCTCGCCGCGGCCGCCCTGCCGCTGGCGGGCTGCGGAGCGGACGGCCATCCGGCCGCCGAGCCGTCTCCGACGCCGAGCCGGCGCACGCCCGCCGCGGACGCCGCGCGGTTCGCCGAGCTCGAACGCAAGTACGGGGCCCGCCTGGGCGTGTACGCCGTCGCGACCGCGACCGGCGCCACGGTGGCCTACCGCGCGGACGAGCGCTTCGCGTTCTGCTCCACCTTCAAGGCGCTCGCCGCGGCCGCCGTCCTGCACGGAAATCCGCTCGGTCATCTGGAGAAGCGCGTCACCTACAGCAGGGCCGACGTCAACTCCATCTCGCCGATCGCCAAGGACCATGTCGCCGACGGCATGACCATCAGGGAGCTGTGCGACGCCGCCATCCGCTTCAGCGACCGCACGGCCGGCAACCTGCTGATGCGCGACGCCGGCGGTCCCGCGCGGCTGACCGCCTACCTGCGCGGGCTCGGCGACACCGTCAGCCGCATGGACGACTACGAGCCCGCGCTGAACAAGGTCGGCCCCCGCGACCCCCGGGACACCACCACGCCCCGGGCGATCGCCGCCGACTACCGCAGGCTGGTGCTCGGGGACGCGCTGCCCGCCGACAAGCGGGCCCTGCTCGAGAACTGGCTCCGCCGCAGCATGACGGGCGCCACGCGCATCCGCGCCGGGCTTCCCCAGGGGTGGGCGGTGGCCGACAAGACCGGCAACGGCAACTGGGGCCGGGTCAACGACGTCGCCATCGTGTGGCCGCCTCACGCGGGCCCGCTGGTGCTGGCCGTCCTGACCGACCGGCCCGGCTTCAGCACCCCCTACAAGGACGCGCTGATCGCCGAGGCGACCGCCCGCGTCGTCCCCGCCCTGACCTGACGGCCTCGGCCTCTGGACTGACGCGCCGGGGCTCAAGGCAACGTCTCGGAAGCTCTACCTTCACCGGATATTGGCTTGTCCGCCGGAGCGGAATCATGCGCGGAGGTTCCGACATCCGGAGGGCCCCAGTGGAGGACGGACGCAGCGCCGACGTCGTGGTCGTCGGCGCGGGATTCGCCGGGCTCGCGGCGGCCCACGACCTGGCCGCCGCGGGCGCCCGCGTGGTGCTCGCGGAGGCCCGTGACCGGGTCGGCGGCCGGGCGCTCACCCGCCTGCTGCCCGACGGGACGCAGCTGGATCTCGGCGGCCAGTGGGTCGGGCCGACCCAGCACGAGATGCGGGCGCTGATCGCCCGGCACGGGGTGCGGACCTATCCCACACCGGAGCGCGGCCGGGCGGTCGTGGACTACGAGGGCGCCCTGCTCGACGCGCTGCCACCGCAGGTCATGGCCCTGCTCGGCGAGCTCGACCGGCTCAGCCGGGAGATCCCCGCGGCCGAGCCGTGGACGCATCCGCGGGCCCGGTCGTGGGACGGGCGGACGCTGGCCTCCTGGCTGGCGGGCCGCACCGGCGATCCGGCCGTCGCGCGGGCCGTGGCGCGGCAGACCGCCGGGGCGCTGCTTTCGCTCGACGCGGCCGACGCCTCGCTGCTGGAGACGCTGTTCTACCTGGCCGCGGGGGGCGGGCTGGACGTTCTGGTCGGTTTCGCGGGCGGTGCGCAGGCCCACCGCCTCGTCGGCGGGCCGCAGGAACTCGCGATGCGCATGGCCGCCGCGCTGCCCCCGGGCACGATCGTCCACAACGCTCCGGTCCGGCGCATCGAGCACGGTGCCGGGGGAGCGGTCGTCCTCGCCGGGGGCATGCGGCTGGAGGCGGCTCGCGTCGTCATCGCGATCCCGCCGGCCCTGGCCGGACGCATAGAGTACGACCCGCCGCTCCCCGTCCAGCGCGACGGCCTCACCCAGCGGATGGCCGCCGGATACGCGCTGAAGACGCACGCGGTGTACCGGGAGCCGTTCTGGAGGGCGCGCGGCCTGTCGGGGATCGGTTTCAGCAGCCACGGGCCGCTCACCGAGACCGTCGACAACACCCCGCCCGGCGGGCCGAGCGCGGTCCTGACCTCCTTCGCCTACGGGGCGGACGCGCATCGGCTGCGTTCGTGCACCGCTCGGGAGCGCCGCCGCGCCGTCCTGGACCGGCTGGCCGGGCTCTTCGGCGACGAGGCGCGCGACCCGGTGGCGTTCGTGGAGTTCGACTGGTGCGCCGAGCCGTGGACGCGCGGGTGCTTCTCGGGCCACCTCGCCCCGGGCGCCTGGACCGGGTTCGGGCCGGCCCTCCGCGCGCCCGTCGGCGTCCTGCACTGGGCCGGCACCGAGACCGCCACGCGATGGAACGGCTACTTCGACGGGGCCGTCCAGTCCGGTCGCCGCGCCGCGGCCGAGATCCTCGCCGGCGCCGGGCCGGGTGTCGAAGATCACAAAGGCTCGCCTGTCCGATCGGTCAGACCCTGACCGATCGGACAGTTACGGTGGCGTGCATGGCGCGCACCTCGCCCGCGCTGCGCGGGCAGATCCTGGAGTCGGCGCTGCGGGCGTTCGCCCGCCACGGGTTCCGCGGGACGTCGCTGCAGCACATCGCCTCCGACGCCGGCTGCTCGAAGGCGTCGCTGCTGTACCACTTCAGCAACAAGGAGGCGATCCTCGCCGAGCTGCTGGTGCCCGTGGAGCGCGAGGCGATCGCGCTGGACGCCCGGCTGGCCGGCCTGGACGGCGAGGACGCCGCGGTGGCCGCGGTCGGAGGCTTCGCCGACCTGACGGTGCGGTTCCGCCGCGAGATGAAGGTGCTGCTGGAGACGCTGCCGGAGCGGACCGTGCTCGACGACCCGGCGCTCGACGGCCTCGGGGAGCGGATCGTGGACGCGATGGCCGGGCGCTCGCCCGACCCGGCGGACCGGGTGGCCGCGTGGATGGCCCTCGGCGGCATGTTCATGACCGGCGCCGCCGACCTGGCGGTGGACGGCGAGGTGCTGCGCGAGGCGATGACCCGCGCCGCCCTGCGTGCGTTGGACCGTTCCTCGGGGGAAGACCGGGACCCGTGAGCCCGCTCCGGACGCGATCGCACGCCGGGCCGGAGCCCGGATCGACGACATGAGGAAGGAATCGACCGTGTTCGCTCGCATCGGACGCGTCGTCGTGCATCACCCCTGGCGGGTGATCGCGGTGTGGCTGGCGGCCGCGGTGGCCGTGGTCGCGCTGGCGCCGAAACTGACCGCCACGACCGACGAGGCGTCGTTCCTGCCGAGCCACTACGAGTCCATCCAGGCGCTGGACCTGCAGCAGAAGGCGTTCCCGCAGGCCGCCACGCCGGCGGCGATCATCGTGCTGGAACGGCGGGACGGAGCGCCGCTGACCGCGGCCGACTCGCGCGCGGTGGCGTCGGTGGGGCAGGCGCTGGCGGGCGAGCGCATCGAGAACGTCACCGCCGTGCAGACCGCCCCGGCGACCGGGAACAAGAAGATCCAGATCATCTCGGTGCAGATGCCGAAACCGGAGGGCACGCAGGGCAAGAACCAGACCGACGCGGTCAAGGCGCTGCGCTCGGCGCTGCCGGACCACCTGCGCGGCACCGATCTGAGGGGCGGGATCACCGGTACCGCCGCGCAGAACCTGGACGGCCAGGAGGCCGGCTCCAAGGCCGAGGCGATCACCGGCGCCGCCACCATCGGGCTGATCCTGGTGCTGCTGCTCGTGATCTTCCGCAGCCCGATCATCGCGCTGCTCCCGGTGGTCACCATCGGCGCGGTGTCGCAGATCGCGACCGGGCTGATCGGCTGGGCCAACGACGTCTTCGACCTCAAGACCGACAGCTCGGTCAGCTCCATGCTCATCGTGGTGCTGTTCGGCGTCGGCACCGACTACATCCTGTTCCTGATGTTCCGGTACCGGGAGCGGCTGCGCGCGGGGGAGGACTCCAAGACCGCGATGGTGTCGGCGATCACCCGCGTCGGCGAGGCGATCTCCTCGGCCGCCGGCGCCGTGATCATCGCCTTCCTGGCCCTGCTGCTGTCGACGCTGGCGCTGTTCCGCTCGCTCGGACCGGCGCTGGCGATCGCGGTGGCGACGACGCTGCTGGCGGGGCTGACGCTGATACCCGCGGTGGTGTCGCTGCTGGGCACGAAGGTGTTCTGGCCGTCCAAGGCCTGGCGGCAGGAGCCGAAGGGCGCGCGGTTCGCGGCGATCGGCGCGTCGATGGGCCGCCATCCCGGCCGGTTCGCCGCGGTGTCCGGACTGCTGCTGGTGGTCCTGGCGGCCTTCTCGCTCGGGTTCCACTCCAACTTCGACCTGTCCGGCGGCTCCATCCCGAAGGGCGCCGAGTCCACGGTGTGGCAGAAGGAGCTGCTCAAGGGCCTGCCGGCCGGTGCGACCGAACCGTCCGACGTCTACCTGCGGTCGAAGACCGGCACCCCGCTCGCCCAGGCGGACCTCGCCGCGTACAAGGCGAAGCTGGCCGGGGTGGACGGCGTCGGCAACGTCGCCGACCCGGTGCTGTCCAAGGACCGGACCGTCGCCGACTTCCGCGTCACGCTCGCGGAGAAGCCGGAGTCGTCGGCGGCCATCAAGACCGTGAAGGGGCCGCTGCGCGACACCGCGCACGACGCCGCGCCGCCCGGCACGACCGCCGTCGTCGGCGGCATCACCTCGGTGTTCGTCGACATCCAGGCCGCGGTCAATCACGACTACGCCGTGGTGTTCCCCGTCGCGGCCGTGCTCATCATGGTGATCCTCGGGCTGCTGCTGCGCAGCGTGGTCGCACCGTGGTACCTGATGGCCTCGGTGGGCCTCGGGTTCGCCGCGACCCTGGGCGCCAGCGTGCTGATCTTCCAGCAGCTGAAGGGCGAGCCCGGGCTGATCTTCATGCTGCCGGTGATCATGTACCTGTTCGTCGTCGCGCTCGGCACCGACTACAACATCCTCATGATCGCCCGGCTCCGCGAGGAGGCGAGAGAAGGGCGCAGCCCGCGCGAGGCGGCCGCGCTGTCGGTCCGGTACGCGGGGCCGACCGTCGCGGCGGCGGGGCTCATCCTCGCCGGTACCTTCGCCTCGCTGATGCTGGCCGGGGGCTCCACCCTCCTGCAGATGGGGTTCGCCATCTCTGCGGGCATCGCGATCGCGGCGTTCGTCATGGCCCTGTTCTTCACCCCGGCCGTCACCGCGCTCATCGGCCACGCGGCCTGGTGGCCCGGGCACGCCGACGCGCCGGCCCGCGGCCCGGAGAGCGAGGCCGCCGGTGCCGGCGAAGCCACCGCGCAGGCGACGCGCCACCGCTGACCCGCGAGGTGCCGGCAGCGGCCGAAGTCTTATAGACAGCAATATCTTTTTGGTAGGCTGGGCCCCGGACGACATCGTGCGGTGGGGGGATGCCAGTGCGGCCGCTTCAGGCTGGGGACGCGCCGGGCATCGGCCCGTACCGGCTGCTCGCACGGCTGGGCGCCGGCGGCATGGGGACGGTGTTCCTCGCCGCCTCGCCCGGCGGCCGGCTCGTGGCGCTCAAGGTCGTGCGAGCCGAGTTCGCCGATGACGAACGGTTCCGCGAAAGGTTCCGGCGGGAGATCGAGGCCGCCCGCCGGGTCAGCGGCCTCTACACGGCGCCGGTGCTGGACGGCGACGCCGACGCCCCGCACCCCTGGCTCGCCGTCGCCTACGTGCCGGCCCCCACGCTGGCCGAGGCGGTCACCGCGATCGGCCCGCTCCCGGAGGCCCCGCTGCGCGCGCTGGGCGCCGGGCTGGCCGAGGCGCTGCTGGCCGTGCACGCGGCGGGCCTGGTCCACCGCGACCTCAAACCGGGCAACATCCTGCTGGCCGGCGACGGCCCCAAGGTCATCGACTTCGGCATCACCAAGGCCGTCGACGCCTCGCAGCTCACCGGCACCGACGGCGTGCTCGGGACCCCGGCGTACATGTCGCCCGAGCAGATCACCGCGAGCAGGGACGCCGGCCCCGCGTCCGACGTGTTCTCGCTCGCGGCCGTGCTGGCGTACGCGGCCACCGGCATCGGCCCGTTCAGCGCCGGAGACCCCGCGTCCCTGCTCTACCGGGTGATGTACGAGGAGCCGCGGCTGGACGGAGTGCCCGGACCGCTGCGCGGGCTGCTCGCCGCCTGCCTGGACAAGGACCCGGGCGGGCGCCCGGGGCCGCAGGCGGTGCTGGACGCGCTCCTCCCCGCCGATCCGGCGGCGCTGATCTCCGCCGCGCTCCGCCGGGAGGTGGCGGCGCGGGAGGCCGAGGCCGCCGCGGTGGCCGCCGCGCCCGTCGCGCCGCCTCCGCCTCCGCCGCAGGCCGACGACGGCGGCGCCCATGCCGGCCGGCGCCGCGTCCTGCGCCTGGCGGCGGTCGCCGCCGTCGCGGTGGCGGGCACCGGCGGCGGCGCCACGGCCTGGGCGCTGAACCGCCGGGACGCGAAGCCGGTCAAGCCCGCCCCGCGCGTCAGCCGCCTCGCGACGGCCCCCGCGCCCGCCTGGACCCTCTCGTGGCCCGGACGGTTCGACGACCGGACGAGTCTGAGAGTCTCAGTGGCGGGGGACACGGTGGTGTGGCACGGGCACCAGGCGATCCTCGGCGTGCACGCCGCCTCGGGCCGCCGGCTCTGGACCTTCGACCGCCCGACCGGGGGCTCGTCCATGTTCGACCCCGGCTACCGCGTCTTCGGCACCACGGTCTTCGCGCTCGCCGCCAACGACGACCCCCGGCCGAACGTCGTCCATGTGATCGACGCGGCGACGGGGTCCGCCAGGCGGCTGGAACTGCCCGGCGAGGTCACCGAGCTGACCGACGTGTACGGCACGATCGGGAGCACGGTCTTCGTCGGCGGAACCGTCCGCCGCACCGGTGACCAGATGGTCGTGTTCGCCGTGGACATCGGCAGCGGGCGGGTCCTGTGGCGCTTCCCGAGCGGGGCCGACGATATCTCCGGCGTCGCCGACGGCGGCCGCCTGTACCTCATGACGCCGAGGGAACTGCTCGGCATCGACGCCGCGACGGGCGTCAGGGCGTGGCGGCGCACCTGGTACACGGGGGAGGCCGACAGGGCCAGGACGTATCCGCTTGTGCTCGGCGACGGCCTGCTGTTCTTCGGCCCCACCGGACTGGGGAACGTCCAGGCGGCCGGTACCCGTGACGGGAAGGCGGTCTGGACGAAGGACAACGACGACATGGAGACCCCCGTGGTCGTGCTGGGCTCCACCCTGGTCACGATGGGAGGGAACGGCTTCTACATCAACGACCAGGCCACCGGGGCCCTGCGCCGGCGGCTGGCCTCCACCGCGGCCGACCTCGCCACCATCACCCCGTCCGCCGCCGGATCGCCCGGCCTCCTCGCGGCGGCGTTCACCGGCGACTCCGACTCGTCCGGCACCAGCAAGGACGGCGGATTCTTCGCCACCGCCCCGGACGGCGGATCGGCATGGGTGTACCGGGGGCCGGCCTACAACCACGACGGCTGGCAGCTGGCCGTGTCCGGGACGACCGTCTACGCGACCGACAGCAGGCGGCTGGTCTGCTTCCGGCAGCGAGCCTGATGGCCGCGCTGGAACCCGACGATCCCCGCCAGGTGGGGCGGTACCGGCTGCTGAGCCGGCTGGGCCAGGGCGGCATGGGGCGCGTCTACCTCGCCGCGTCCCCCGCCGGCCGGGCGGTCGCGATCAAGATGGTGTGGCCCGCGCTGGCGGACGACCCGGCGTTCCGGGCCCGGTTCCGCGCCGAGGTCGAGGCCGCGCGGAAGGTCTCCGGCGCCTTCACCAGCCCGGTGGTGGACGCCGGTCCGGATGCGGCGGTGCCCTGGCTCGCGACCGCCTATGTCAACGGGCCGAGCCTGAAGGACGCCGTCACCCGGCACGGCCCGCTGCCCGAGCGGATGCTGCGCACGCTCGGCGCGGGTCTCGGCGAGGCGCTCGTCGCCGTCCACCGCGCCGGGGTGCTGCACCGCGACCTGACCCCGGCGAACGTCCTGCTGGCCGCGGACGGGCCGAAGATCATCGACTTCGGCATCAGCCGGGCCGCGGGCGGCACCGACCTCACGGGCGAGGGGCAGTTCGTCGGCACGCCCGGCTACATGGCGCCCGAGCGGTTCCGCGGCGGGGACCCGGACCCGGCCGTCGACGTGTTCGCCTTCGGCGCCGTGATGGCCTTCGCCGCCACCGGGCGCCCGCCGTTCGGGAACGGGCCCGTGCAGACCAAGATCTACCGGACGCTCCACGAGCGGCCCGACCTGGACGGCGTCCCGCCGTCGCTGGCGGCGATGGTCGCCGCCTGCCTGAGCAGCGACCCCGCCCGCCGCCCGCCCGCGGCGCTGCTGCCCCGGCTGCCGGGCGTCCCGCAGGCCGGGCCCGGCTGGCTGCCCGGCGCCATCGACCGGGAGATCCGCGAGCACGAGCGCACCCTCGTCATGGACCTGCGGGACGCCGTCCGGCGCAGGACGCGCCGCCGGCTCCTGGCGGGCGGGGCCGCGGTGGCCGGTCTCGCGCTCGCCGGCGGCGGCACGGCGGCGGCGCTCGCGGCCACCGACCGGGGCAGGCGCATTCCGCCGCAGCCCCGGTTCCTATGGCGGGTCGAGTTGCCGAAGGGAGGCGACATCGCGGTGCCCTTCATCACCGCGCGCGGGGTCTTCGTCTTCGAACTCTTCACCAAAGTGGCGGTGTCCTACGACATGACCACCGGACGGAAACTGTGGTCGGAGAAGGTGCGCAACGCCACGGTCGACAAGGACTCCGTCTACGTCCAGCCGAGCCGGGGCGAGCTCGTCGCCATGGACCCGGCCTCGCGGGCGCGCCGCTGGACCGCCGCGCTGCCGTCCGGCTACGACGTTCGCGCCTTCTTCGGTCCGACCGGCGGGCTGCTCGCCCTCGGCGACGGCGACGGGACCGTCCTCGGCCATGACGCGCGGACCGGTAGGCACCTGTGGACCTACCGGGGGCGGGACGCGACCGACCTGCGGGGCATCCAGGGCGGCACCCTCATCGCCGCGTCCGGCGACGAGGGCGAAAGGCAGGAGGGCACGGTCCTCGGAATCGACACCGCGACCGGCGCGGTCCGCTGGAGCCGCACCTACGGCAACATGCGCTTCGCCCAGCCGAAAGGCGGCGACCTGCTTTTCGGTTCCCAGACAGGACACACGCTCGACGCGTTCTCCGCGGCCACCGGCCGGACGGTGTGGAGCGCCGAATTCCCGGACGCCGCGGGCGACCTCAGTGAAAGCAGCCCGGCGGTCACCGTGGCGAACGGGACGGCCTACCTCGACGCCGGCGCGCTTTACGCACTGGACCTGGCCACCGGCAGGCGCAGATGGACGTACGAACCGCCCGCGCCGGGCGGCGACCAGCGGACCGTACTGGTGGATCGCGAACGCGTGTACCTCTTCGACGACCACAAGCTGGTCGCGCTCGACGCCCGTACCGGCCGCCGCCTCTGGTCGGCGGCCACTCCGGCCGATGACGGCGCTCCTCTGGTCGTCGCGGGCGGACTGGTCTGCACCGTTGCCGCGGGCGTCACCGGTCCGGGCTTCTACGGCTGGGACGCGGTCACCGGCAAGCTGGTGTGGAGGCATCCGCAGGCGTCCTCGAACGCCGACGACCAATGGGTCCTGACCAGCAGCGGCCCGTTCCTGGTGGCGGTCCAGAGCGCCGTGCTGGCCGCCTTCCGGTTCGCGTGAGCCGGGCTCGATCCCGCGATCGGCTGACGGCTTCGCCCGCCGCTACCTCACCCCGGTGATCCGCTGACCGGCGCCCGCCGCACTGCGACGGGCGCCGGTCCCCGGGTCAGCGTCAATGTGGAGCCCCGGGCAAGAGCAGCCGGTCAGGCGCCGTAGCCCATGATGGCCTTGGTCTCGAGGAACTCCTCGAAGCCGAGCACGCCCCACTCGCGGCCGTTGCCCGACTGGCGGTAGCCGCCGAACGGCGCGTTGAAGTCGGGACCCGCGCCGTTGAGGTGGACGTTGCCGGTGCGCAGGCGGCGGGCCATCGCCTTGGCGCGGTCGTCGCTTCCGGAGATGTATCCCGACAGGCCGTAGAGGGTGTCGTTGGCGATGCGGACCGCGTCGTCGTCGTCCTCGTAGCCGATCAGCACCAGCACCGGCCCGAAGATCTCCTCGCGCGCGATCGTCATCTCGTTGGAGACGTGGGAGAACACCGTCGGGCGCACGTAGTAGCCGGTCTCCAGGCCCTCGGGCTTGCCGGGGCCGCCGACCTCGAGCCTGGCCCCCTCGCCGATCCCCTTCTCGATCAGCTGCTGGATCCGGCCGTACTGCGTGGCCGACACCACCGGCCCGATCCGCGTGGTCTCCTCGCGCGGGTCGCCGACCACGATGTCGCGGGCGGCCTCGGCGGCGATGGCGGCGGCCTCCTCCATCCGCGCGGCCGGGACGAGCATCCGGCTCGGGGCGTTGCAGGACTGGCCCGAGTTGGTGCACATGTTGCCGACGTCGCGGGCGATGACGGCCCGCAGGTCGGCGTCGTCCAGGACGATGTTGGCGGACTTGCCGCCGAGCTCCTGCGCGACCCGCTTGACGGTCGGGGCCGCGGCGCGGGCGACCTCGATGCCGGCGCGCGTGGACCCGGTGAACGACACCATGTCGACGTCCGGGTGCGCCGACAGCGGCGCGCCGACGCCGAGGCCGTCGCCGTTGACGAGGTTGAACACGCCCGCCGGGACGCCCGCCTCGTCGAGGATCTCGGCGAACAGCACGGCGTTCAGCGGCGCGACCTCCGACGGCTTGAGCACCATCGTGCAGCCGGCGGCGAGGGCCGGGCCGACCTTGCAGGCGATCTGGTTCAGCGGCCAGTTCCACGGGGTGATCAGCCCGCAGACCCCGACCGGCTCGCGGGCGACCAGGGTGGTGCCCATCGGGCGCTCGAATTCGAAGTCGGCCAGCACGGCCCGCGCGGTGGCGAGGTGGCCGAACCCGGCGGCCGCCTGCGCGGCCCGCGCCAGCGAGAGGGGCGCGCCCATCTCCTGGCTGATGACGTCGGCCAGCTCCTCCATCCGCCGGCCGTACACCGCGATGATGGCGTCGAGCAGGTCGAGGCGCTCCTGCTTGGTGGTCAGCGAGAACGTCTCGAAGGCCTGCTTCGCCGCCGCGACGGCCGCGTCGACGTCCTCCGCGCCGCCCATGGCGATGGAGGTGATGGGCCGTTCCGTGGCCGGATTGACGACCTCGAGCGTCGTGTCGGTGCGGGGGGCGACCCACTGGCCGCCGATGTAGAACTGCTTGACGTGGTCCACGGGCTTCCTCCGGCAGGGAACTGGGCCTCTTTCGTTGCAGGCTCAACATACGAAACCCGTTCGGCCGGGTAAACGGCCGCCCCGGCCGCGCCGCCCGGCCGCCCGCCGGTCTCCGGCCGACCGGACGGCGGCCGCCGCTCCGCGGGCGCGGGGCGGCTCAGGCCTCCTCGACGAACATCAGGGTGTTGCCCTCGGGGTCGCGGAACCAGAACATCGGCGGCACCGGGCCGCCCATGCGGCTCACCTCGGCGTCGACGTCCGCCCCGGCGGCCTTCAGCCGTGCGTGGCAGGCGTCGATGTCGGCGGTCGACAGCGCGATGCCGGTCTCCCGGCCGCCCGCGTCGGTGCCCTCGGGCGGCGGGCAGAGCGCGATCGGCGTCTCGGCGCCGGCCGGGGCGACCTCGATCCAGCGGTAGCCGCCGCCGAACGGCTGGTCGACGCGCTTGTCGAGCCCGAGCGTCCCGCAGTAGAAGTCCAGCGCCCGGTCCTGGTCCCGCACCGGGATGATCACGTTCGCGACCTTGCGGACGGTTCCGGTCGTGGTGGTGTCGCTCATGGTGGTTCTCCTTCTGCGTCGGATGGTCCGGTCATGGAGGCAGACCGGACGAACCCGCGGAACTCATCGCCCCCTGGCGGTCGATTTGCCGGCGGTGCCGCGCCGGAGGCCGATGCGTCGCACTTGCCGACATGTGCTCACTCTTGTACGTTACTGGCGCATAAGGCGCACAAACGAGCAATTAGGAGCCTTGGTGTCGTTCGTTCTTGAGGAGATCGCTTCGCAGCCGGGCTGCTGGGAGCGCGCCGCGGCGATGGCGGACGGCGTGGACGGCCTGCCCGCGCGCGGCGAGCGCGTCGCGGTCGTCGGGTGCGGCACCTCGCTGTTCATCGCCCAGGCGTACGCGTCGCTGCGGGAGGCGGCCGGGGCGGGGGAGACCGACGCGTTCCCGGCGTCGGAGTTCCCGCACACGCGCCGCTACGACCGGGTGGTGGCGATCTGCCGCTCGGGCACCACGACGGAGGTCCTGGGCCTGCTGCGCGAGACCGAACTGCCCACGACCGCGCTGATCGGGGACCCGCGGACGCCCATCGTGGACGTCGCCGGCTCGTGCGTCGTGCTCGACTTCGCCGACGAGCGGTCGGTGGTGCAGACCCGGTTCGCCACGACGGCGCTCGCGCTGCTGCGCGCGCATCTCGGCCCGCTCCCCGCGGACCTGGTCGAGCAGTGCCGCGCCGCCGTCGAGGCGCCGCTGCCGGAGGGGGCCGTCGGACGCGGTCAGTTCACCTTCCTCGGCGCGGGCTGGACGAACGGGATCGCCAACGAGGCGGCGCTGAAGGTCCGCGAGGCCGCGGGCGCGTGGACCGAGTCCTACCCGGCGATGGAGTACCGGCACGGGCCGATCAGCGTCACCGACGAGCACAGCCTGACCTGGTTCTTCGGCGCGCCGCCGGAGGGCCTGGCCGAGCAGGTCGCCGCCACCGGGGCGCTGGTCGAGGCCTCCGGGCTGGACCCGATGGCCGACCTGGTGCGGGCGCAGCGGCTCGCGGTGGCGCTGGCCGAGGCGAGGGGCCTGGACCCGGACCGGCCGCGCAACCTCACCCGCTCGATCATCCTGTCCTGATGATCCTCACGGTCACCCTCAATCCCGCCTGGGACGTGACCTACCGGGTCCCCAGGCTGACGCCGCACGGCTCGCACCGCGTCGCATCGACGCTGCAGCGCCCCGGCGGCAAGGGGCTGAACGTCGCCCGCGTCCTGCACGCCCTCGGCGAGGACACGCTGGCGACGGGGCTGGCGGGCGGCGCCACCGGAGCGATGGTGCGGGACGCGCTGGAAGTGCCGTGCGCGTTCGCCGCCATCGCGGGGGAGACCCGCCGCACCGTCACGGTCGTGGACACCGACGCCACGATCTTCAACGAGCCGGGCCCGGACGTCCGCCCGGACGAGTGGGCGGCCTTCCAGGAGTCGTTCGCCGCGCGCGCCGCCGCGGCGTCGGTGGTGGTGCTGTCCGGCAGCCTGCCGCCCGGCCTGCCCGAGGACGCCTACGCCGTCCTGACCCGGCTGGCCCGCGGGGCGGGCGCCCGGGTGCTGGTGGACGCGGGCGGCCCGGCTCTGCGCGCCGCCGCCGGGGCCCGTCCCGACCTGCTCAAACCCAACGAGGCCGAGATGGCCGCGGCGGGCCTGGACCGCGCCGCCCTGGGGGAGGGCGGCGCGCTCGTCGTCTCGCGCGGCGCGGACGGGATGCTCGCCGTCACCCCGGACGGCTGCTTCGAGGCCGTTCCGTACGAGGTGGTCGCCGGCAACCCGACGGGCGCCGGCGACGCCGCCGCCGCGGCCCTGGCCGTGGCGTTGCGCGACCGGACGCCCTGGCCGCGGGCGCTCGGCGAGGCCGTCGCGCTGTCGGCCGCCGCGGTCGCCGCGCCCGCCGCCGGCGAGTTCGACCCCGACGTTCTCCGGCGGCACCGCCGGGCCACGAAGGTGAGGGAGACATCATGCCCCTGGTGAGGACGGCCGAGCTGGTGCGGCCCGGACACGGCGTCGCCGCGTTCAACGTGATCACGCTGGAGCACGCCGAGGCGATCGCCGCGGCGGCCGAGGAGACCGGCCGCCCGGTCATCTGCCAGATCAGCCAGAACGCGGTGCGCTTCCACGGCGGGCGGCTCGGCCCGATCGCCGCCGCCACCCGCGCGGTCGCCGTGGGCTCGGCGGCGCGCGTCGCGCTGCACCTGGACCACGTGACCGACGAGGACCTGATGCGGGAGGCCGCCGACCACGGATTCGGCTCGGTGATGTACGACGGGTCCGAGCACGACTACGACGAGAACGTGTCCCGCACCGCGGCCGCCGCCGCCTGGGCCCACGGGCACGGCCTCTGGCTGGAGGCCGAGCTCGGCGAGGTCGGCGGCAAGGACGGCGCGCACGCCCCCGGCGTCCGGACCGACCCCGGCGAGGCCGCCGCGTTCGTGGCCGCGACCGGCGTGGACGCCCTCGCGGTCGCCGTCGGCAGCTCGCACGCCATGACCGAGCGCACCGCCGCGCTCGACCACGGCCTGATCGCGCGGCTGCGCGACGCGGTGCCGGTCCCGCTGGTGCTGCACGGCTCGTCCGGGGTCCCCGACGACGAGCTGCGCCGCGCGGTCGGTCAGGGAATGACCAAGATCAATATCGGCACGGCCCTCAACATCGCCTTCACCGGGGCGGTCCGCGCGAACCTGGACCGGGGGGTCGACCCCCGCCGCTACCTCGCGCCCGCCCGCGACGCCATGCGGGCGCAGGTCGCGCACCTGCTGGAGGTCATCGCGCCCCGTTCCGCCGAGAGCATTGGACGACTTGCATGCTGAACATCGCCTTCGTCGGCGCCGGCTCGGTCGAGTTCACCCGCCAGCTGCTGCGCGACATCTTCTCCTACCCCGAGCTCGGCGGCGTCCGGCTCGCGCTGCACGACATCGACCCCGAGCGGCTGGAGGTCGCCGAGGGCCTGGCGAGGCTCACCGCGAAGGAGCACGGCGCCGCGCCCGTCGTCACCGCGTCGCTGGACCGCCGCCGCGCGCTCGACGGCGCCGACGTCGTCGTCAACATGGTGGCGGTCGGCGGGCACGCCGCGACGCTGAAGGACTTCGAGGTCGCGGCCGAGTTCGGCGTCCGCCAGACCATCGGCGACACCCTCGGCATCGGCGGGATCTTCCGGGCGCTGCGCACGTTCCCGCTGCTGGAGGGGCTGGCCGCCGACATCCTGGCCGTCTGCCCGGACGCGTGGCTGCTGAACTACACCAACCCGATGGCGATGAACCTGCAGTACCTCGCCACGGTCGCGCCGAAGGTGAAGGCCGCCGGCCTGTGCCACTCGGTGTACTGGACCGTCCGAGACCTGTCGGAGCTGGTCGGCGTCCCGTACGAGGAGGTCGACTACCACTCGGCGGGCGTCAACCACCAGGCATGGGTGCTGAAGTGGGAGCACCGTGGCCGCGACCTGTACCCCGCGCTGGACGCCGCGATCGAGGCCGACCCCGAACTGAAGCGGCGGGTGCGCGTCGACATGTACCGGCGCCTCGGCCGCTACCCAACCGAGACCAGCGAGCACTCGTCCGAGTACGTCCCCTGGTACCTGAAGGACGCGGCGGAGATCGAGCGGCTGCGGATCCCCGTCGGCGACTACGTGAACATCAGCGCGGGCAACCTGGCCGAGTACGCACGGGTCCGCGACTGCCTGGCGCGCGGCGAGTACCCGGCGCCGCGCGAGGACGAGGACGCCACCGAGTACGCGCCGCAGGTGATCCACAGCCTCGCCACGGGGGAGCGGCGCACCATCCAGGTGACCACCGCCAACACCGGCCTGATCAGCAACCTGCCGGCCGGCGCGGGCGTCGAGGTGCCCGCCACGCTCGACCGGATGGGCGTGCACCCGCACCACGTCGGCGCCCTGCCGCCGCAGCTCGCCGCGCTGAACCGCGGCTTCCTCAACGTGGTGGAGCTGACCGTCGCCGCCGCCGTCGAGGGCGACCCGGCGCACGTCCGGCACGCCGCGATGTGCGACCCGGCGACCGCCGCCGCGCTGCCCGTCGAGCGCATCGCCGAGCTGTGCGACGCGCTGACGGCCGCGCACGGCGACGCGCTGCCCGCCGCGCTGCGGGGGAAGTGATGCTCGACCTGCTGGTCGTCGGGGACGCCAACCCGGACGTCCTCGTCGACGGCGCCCCCGGCGTCCCGCCCTACGGGCAGGCGGAGACGCTGGTCGGGGGCGGCGTGCTCGCGCTCGGCGGGTCGGCGGCGATCGCCGCGCACGGCGCCGCCCGGCTCGGCCTGGCCACCGCGTTCGCGGGCCTGGTCGGCCGGGACGCCGCCGGCGACTTCGTCCTCGACGCGCTGAGCGGCGCCGGCGTCGACGTGTCCCGGGTCGTCCGGCACGGGACGCTCCCGACCGCGCTGACGGTGTGCCTCAACCGGCCCGGCGGCGACCGCGCGATCCTCACCGCGTCCGGATGCCTCGCGGAGTTCGGGCCCGAGCACGTTCCCGACGTCGCGGCGCGGCACGTGCACGCCGCGTCCTACTTCCTCCAGCCGCGCCTCGCCGAGGCATTGCCCGCGCTGCTGCGGAAACACCGTGCGTCCGGTGCGACGACCTCGCTGGACACCAACGACGACCCGTCCGGCCGCTGGAAGCTGGCCCCGGGCCTGCTCGCCGAGTGCACGTTCCTGCTGCCCAATGAGGCCGAGGCGCTGGCGCTGAGCGGCCGCACCGGGCTGCCCGAGGCGCTGGGCGCGCTGGCGGGCGCCGGCTGCGTCCCGGTCGTCAAGCGCGGCGCGCAGGGCGCCGTCGCCATGCGGGACGGCGCGGCCGTGCACGCGGACGCGCCGCGCGCCGACCCCGTCGACACGGTCGGCGCGGGCGACAGCTTCGACGCCGGATTCCTCGCGGGCTGGCTCGACCGCGGCGACCTCGCCCACGCGCTGGCGCTCGGCGCGGTGTGCGGCGCGCTGTCCACCCGCGCGACCGGCGGCACGGCCGGCCAGCCCACGCTCTCCGAGGCACTTGCGCAGATTGCCTGATTATTGTCGGCTGAAACGACTACATTCGCGCATCCCAGACCGTCTATAATGATCGGATGCGTCAGCAGGACCGCCTTCCCCTCATCCTCGAACGGCTCGCCCAGCACGGCTCGGTGAGCGTGGTCGACCTGTCGGCCGAGCTGCGGGCCTCGGCCGCCTCGATCCGCCGCGACCTGCAGGTGCTCGAGGAGCAGCAGCTCCTCAAGCGCACGCACGGCGGCGCGATGGCGGCCGAGGTCATCTACGAGCTGCCGATGCGCTACCGCGGCGGCCGCCGCCAGGAGGAGAAGCGCCGCATCGCGCAGGCCGCGGTGCGGCTGGTCGACGGCTCGGTGCACTCGGTCGGCTTCAACGGCGGCACCACCATCACCGAGCTGGCCCGGCTGCTGTCCACCGGCCGCGCGCTCAAGGTCGTCACCAACGCCCTCAACATCGCCGCCGACCTGTCGGTGCGGCCGGCGATCGACCTGGTCGTCACCGGCGGCGGCGTCCGTCCCGAGTCCTACGAGCTGGTGGGGCCGATCGCCGACCGGACGCTGTCCGACATCAGCCTCGACCTGGTCTTCCTCGGCGTCGACGGGATCGACGCCGAGGCGGGCATCAGCACCCACGACGAGATCGAGGCGCGCACCGACCACTGCCTGATGCGCGCCACGCGCCGGGTCGTGGTGCTCGCCGACGGGTCCAAGATCGGGCACCGCGCCTTCTCCCGGATCGCCCCGATCGGCGAGATCGACATGCTGGTCACCGACGCCGGCGCCGACCGCGCCGAGCTGGACCGGATCCGGGCGGCGGGCGTCGAGGTGACCGTGGCCTGAGGCCCGGTCACCCCGCCCGCCCGCGGGGCCCTACGGCGCGGTCACTTCAGGCCCGCGGTCGCCACCGACCGGACGAAGAACCGCTGCGCGACGAAGAACAGCACGAAGACGGGCAGCTGGCTGATCACCGTGCCGGCCATCAGCCGCGGCCAGTTGGTGGTGTGCGAGCCCTGGAACGTCTGCAGGCCCAGCTGGACGGTCATGTGGTCGGGGCTCTGCACCGCGATCAGCGGCCACAGGAAGTCGTTCCAGGTCTGCAGGAACGTCAGCACCGCCAGGGTCGCCAGCGTCGGGCGCATCAGCGGCAGCATCACCTGGAACAGGATCCGCAGCCGGGTCGCGCCGTCGATCCGCGCGGCCTCCTCCAGCTCGCGCGGCACCGTCATGAAGAACTGCCGCAGCAGGAAGATCCCGAAAGCGGTCGCGAGGTTCGGCACGATCAGCGCGCCCAGCGTGTCGGTCAGCCCGACCGCCCGCACCATGATGAGCGTCGGCAGCATGACGATCTGGAACGGCACCATCAGCGTGGCCAGCACCGCGACGAACAGCGCCCTGCTGCCGAGGAAGCGGATGCGGGCGAAGGCGTAGCCCGCCAGCGAGCAGAACACCAGGTTGCCGGCCACGCAGCTGACCGACACGAGCGCGCTGTTGCCGAGCCAGTGCCCGAGCGGCGCGTCCCGCAGCGCGTCGGTGTAGTTGTGCCACTCGATCCCCGACGGCAGGCCGGGCGGGAACCGCCGCGTCTCCGCCTCGGTGGAGATCGACAGCAGCACCATCCACAGCAGCGGCGCGGTCATCACCAGCGCGATCGGCAGCAGGATCAGGTGCAGCGGGCTCGGCCGCCGGAACCGGGACCGGCGCGCGGCCGGGGCGTTCATCGTCGACATGCTCATCGGCCCTCGTAGAAGGAGGCGCGGCGGGTGATCGCGAGCTGCACCACCGTCACCAGCAGGATCACCAGGAACAGCGCGCAGCCGACCGCGGCGGCGTAACCGCCGTCGAAGTCGACGAACGCCTTGTCGTACAGGTGGTAGACGACGACGGTCGTGGCGCGCAGCGGCCCGCCTTTCGTCGTCACGTACACCTCGTCGAACAGCTGCAGCGAGTTGATGGTCAGCCACACCAGCAGGAAGCCGGACGCGGGCGCCAGCAGCGGCAGCTCGACGTGCCGGAACGCCTTGACCCGGCCGCAGCCGTCCAGCGCCGCCGCCTCCATCAGGTCGTTCGGGACGCTCTGCAGCGCGGACAGGTAGATGATGACCGCGAAGCCGAGCCAGCCCCACACCGTCATGGCGACCAGCGCGAACAGCGCCTGGTTCGGATCCTGGAAGAAGCCCTGCTTGGGCAGCCCCGCCTTGTCCAGTGCGGCGTTGACCGGGCCGAACTGCGGGTTCAGCAGCCAGTTGAAGATGATGCCGGTCGCGACCGTGGAGGTGACCAGCGGGACGAACACCGCCATCCGGTACAGCGTGATCCCGCGGATCTTCTGGTTGAGCAGCACCGCGATGGGCAGCGCCAGCACCATCGTCAGCGGCACGAACAGCACCGTGTAGATCGCCGACCGCTTCGCCGCGTCCCACATCAGCGGGTCCTTGACCAGCTCGGCGTACTTGGCGCCGCCCGCGAACGTGCCGGGCGAGGTGAGGTCGGTGTCCTGGAACGACAGCCAGAACGACCACAGCACCGGCAGCATGCCGAAGACGCCGATCAGCAGGATGGCCGGGGAGACGAAGCCCCAGCCGGCCAGGTGCTCGCTCAGCCGCCGCCGCGACCGGCGCGGCCGCCGGTCCCCGGCGGCGCGCGCGGTCAGTGCGGTGGACGCCATCAGGAGCCCGCCAGGATGCCGTCGACCTGCTTGGCCGCGTCGGCCAGCGCCGCCTGCGGCTGCTCCTTGCCGAGCAGCACGCCCTGCACGGCGGTGCCGAGGACCTTCGAGATCTGCGGGTACTGCTCGATGTTCGGACGGGACTTGGTGACGTTCTTGCTCAGGTTGTCGACGAACACCTTGTTGCCGGGGAATTTGGCCAGATAGTCCTTGTAGCCGGGCAGCTTCTCTTCGGACGTGCGCAACGGCAGGTCACCGGTCTGCGTGGCGTACCGCAGGTGGATCGGCGCCGAGGTCAGCCACGTCAGGAACGCCCAGGCGGTCTTCTGCGCCTTCTTGTCGAAGAGCATGTAGTTGTCGGGGCCGGAGATCGTGGCGTGGGTGACCTTGCCGGGCAGGTACTGCACGCCGTAGGAGACGTCCTTGTTGATCTGTCCGAGGTCCCAGGGGCCGGTCCACAGCATGCCGATCCGGCCGGAGTTGAACAGGTTGAGGTACTGCTGGTCGCCGGTGTCGAGGTAGACGGACTTGTCGGTGACGGCCATGTCGCGCAGCAGCTGCATCGCCTGCAGCCCGGCCGGGGAGTTGAACGCGGCCTTCTGGTTCCCGGCGTCGAGCAGGTCCCCGCCGGCCTGCCAGAGCAGGGCCAGGAAGCGCCAGACGGTGTCCTCGGTGCCGTCGTTGACGTACGACCACCCGTACTTGCCGTCGCCCGACAGCTTCTTCGCCGCGTTCCGGAAGTCGTCCCACGTCCAGTCCGGCGTCGGGTAGTCCAGGCCGGCGGCGTCGAAGACCTTCTTGTTGTAGACGAGGCCGAGGTTGTCGACCAGGGCGGGCACACCGTAGACCTTGCCGGCCACGGTCGCGCCCTGCCGGGCCGCCGGGTAGAAGTCGTCCCAGTTCAGGTCCGGGCTGCTCTTGACCAGCGAGGTGAGATCCTGGGTCTGGTGCCGCCCGGTCAGCGCGGTGATCGAGGAGCCGTACTGGTAGGCGACGGACGGCGGCTTGCCGGACACGAAGGACGCGAGGGTCTTCTGCAGCGTGTTGTCGTTGTTGCTGAAGACCGGCTCCACCTTCTGGTCGGGGTGCGCGCCGTTCCATTCGCCGACCAGCTTGGTGATCGCGTCGGCCTGGACGTCGGTGTAGCCGTGCCAGAAGGTGATCTTCTTGGCCGTGCCGCCGCCGCCCGAGCCGCAGCCCGCGGAGAGCCCGGCCACCAGGGCGACCCCGGTGACCAGCGCGGTGATCCGGCGACCGCTCGGCTGCCTCATGATCGCCTCCAGTGCTCGTGCTCGATTGTGCAGGATGCGCGGCACTTTAGAACACAATCGCTCAGCGGGCAAGGGATCGGTCGCCTGCCGTGCGGCTTGGCGATCGATAACCCGGGCAATCGATCACAACGATGCATCCCCCTGGGGCCTTCACGGGCGTTATGCGGCGCCGGTGTCCCGCTCCGGCCCAGCGGCGGCGCCGTCCGCGAGTGCGCTGGTGTCGCCGCATGGGTGTCTCTCGGGACCGCGCCTCGGTTTGTGAGTCTCTGTTCGTTTATAGATGATTGTGACGGTTTCCGAGCGCAAAGCGGCAACAACGGGAGGCGAAGATGACGGAACCCGGCGGATCGCCCGGGTCGGCGAGCGAGGCGGACCCGTGGTGAGGCGGCTGGCCGCCGCCCTGTCCGGGTTGCTGGCCCTGTTCGTCTTGGCGGGCGCCGTGCCGGCGGACGAGGCGGCCGGCAGCGTGCGGATCCGGCAGGGGGACGACTGGACGCTGCCCGCGTGGGTCCGCCCCTCGGCGAACTCCGGGTTCTTCTCCGAGCAGGCGGCGCCGGAACACCACGTCGACCTGCGCGGGCTCGACCTCACCTGGCGGCAGCTCCAGCCGGACGGCCCGGGACGGGTGCGCGACGACACCACCGGCACCGCCGAGGACATGGCCTTCCGGCCCCTGCGCGAGCAACTCGCGCAGAAACGGCCCTTCTGGATGCGCGTGTTCGCCAGCGGCTCGACATGGGCGCCGCAATGGGTGGCCGACGAATGCGGTGTGGAGACGGTCGGGCCCGACTACGAGGACCAGAAGCACCTGCCCATCTGGAACGAGTGCGTGTGGAGCCGGCTCCTCGCCCTCTACAAGAAGCTGTTCGTCGACTCGGGGCTGCGCGCCGACCCGCGGCTGCGGTTCGTCTACGTCCCCGGCGCGTTCACGTGGGCGGAGTTCGACTACGACGTCATCGGCGCCGCCGCGAAAGAGGGCCTCACCTTCCAGCGGTACCGGTCCTGGTACGCGCACGCCTGGCGGGACCTCGCCGCGTTGTTCGGGCCGTACCGCACCAAGCTGGTCTTCACCGGCGAGGACTATCCCTTCGGACCGTGGGGCAGCAAGACGGACCTGTTCGCCAGGCAGGCGGTCGACGCGGGCCTCGGAGTCCGCACCGGCATCACCGAGGAGTTCAACTACCACCTCAGCGAAGCCCCCTCCTACGGAAGCCGCATCGGCCCGGACGGCCACATGACGGTCGACGAACGCATGCCCGTCCACGATGGACGGCACGTCGTCGCCACCGAGAACGAGTGCTTCAACGACTGCGGCTACACCACCGGCGACCCGTACTACGCCGTCCGCCAGGCGAACCTCAAGGCGCTGCAACTGCGCATGAACTGGCTGTACGTGGTGCCGGGCCCCTCGTACATGAAGCAGTACCCGGCCCAGTGGCGGTGGGTGCGGCTGAGCCTCGGCAAGACCGCGTCCGATTCGCCGGACGCCTGGGCGGCGCTCCGCGACGCGGAGGACACCTACTGGCGGGACGAGACCGGCCCCTTCACCGGGAACCGCCTATGGCGGACCCGGCCGTGGGTGCGCAACCTCGAACGCTGGCTCGTCCAACGGGACGTCGAACCGGACGGCAACGCGCGCAGGTCGGCGGCCGACGTCCACCGCAACGTCTTCTCCGAAGAGAACGGCACCGCCTACGAGGGGCTGAGCACCGACCGCGCCCACGGGCAGACGTCGCTGTACTTCGACGTGGACGAGCGGTTCCGGCCGCGCCGCGAACGCGGACCCGTGCAGATCAAGGTGACCTACCGGGACGCGGGCCGCGGCTCCTGGTGGATCGAGCACGAGGGCGGCCGCTCGCCGCGGGTGCGGCGCACCGGGGGCGGCGCGTGGAAGACCGCGACGGTGCGGCTGCCTCGGCCCGTGTTCGCCGACCGCCTGAACGGCGGCACGGACTTCCGCATCACCACCGGCGCGGGCGACGACCTGGACGTGCGTTTCGTGCGGGTGGTCCGGCAGCGCCGTCCATGATCGCCGGCGGTCGCCCGTCCGGGCCGCGGCGATCCGGGCGGTTTTGCATCCCGCAGGGCGGATAGAGAGCGGGACGAGCGACGTCGTGCGATCACGGAACGTGATCGTTCTCTTGGGCCTTGGGGAGGCAGTGATGAGCATGCCGCACAGGATGGTGCGCCGGCTGGAGAAGGCGGAGGCGCTGGACAGGGTCGCCGGGCCGGTGAGCAAGGCGGTCCAGCGCCTGATCGGCCCGCGCCTGGTGCGGAACCTGCTGAGCGGGACCAACCTGGGCCATCCCCTGCACCCGCCGCTCACCGACGTCGCGGTCGGCGCGTGGACGTGCTCGACGCTGCTGGACGCCGTCGGCGGCCCGGCCGCCGAGCCCGCCGCCGACATGCTGGTGGGCGCCGGCGTGCTGGCCGCCGTCCCCACCGCCCTCACCGGGCTGAACGACTGGGCCGACACCCTCGGCGCCGAGCGGCGGGTCGGCCTCGTCCACGCCATGGCCAACACGACGGCGCTGAGCCTGTACGGGGCGTCCATGGCCATGCGCGCCCGCGGCGACCGCCGCGCGGGCAGGGCGCTCGGCCTCGCCGGGTTCGCGGTGCTGTCGGCCGGCGCCTACCTTGGCGGCCACCTGTCCTTCGTGATGGGCGTCAACGTCAACCGCACCGCGTGGCAGCAGGGCCCGCAGGACTGGACGCCGGTCCTGGGCGAGGACGAGCTGCCCGACAGCGAGCACCGCACGGTGGACGTGGACGGCGTGCCGATCATGCTCTACCGGGCGGAGCAGCGGGTGTACGCGCTGGAGGCGACGTGCACTCACATGGGCGGGCCGCTGGACAAGGGCACGATCGCGGACGGCTGCGTGACGTGCCCGTGGCACGGGAGCACCTTCCGGCTCGCCGACGGCGGCATCGTCCGCGGCCCGGCGAGCACGCCGGAGCCCTGCTTCGAGACGCGGGTACACGACGGGCGCATCGAGGTCCGGGTCCCTCCGGCGGGCGCGCCGCCCCGCAAGGCCGAGGGCGCGCACGCCGGTTCCGGCGAGCGGATGGGACGGGCGGCCCGCCGCCGGCTCGCCCGGATCTCGTGACGGCCTGATCCGCGTCCCCATGGCGGGCCCGGGGCCGCGGACGCGGCGCCCGGGCCGGGGAAGCGCCCAGCGGATCAGCCGAGGACGGCCGGCTTCAGCTCCTCCTCGCACCACGTGCGGAAGGTGGTGGGCGAGGAGGACTCGGGCGTGCGCGGCTCGGCGTCGTCGAGGCCGTTCTCCTTGGCCACCACCATTTCGACCAGCCCCTGGGCGTTCGCCTCGGACACCCCGCGCGCGAGCATGCTCTCCTTGAACGCCTCGACGGAGATCTGCTGGTGGCGGACCGGCCGCCCGAGGACCTCGGTCATGATCCGCGCCATGTCGTCGTTCGACAGGTCCTCCGGGCCGAGCACCGGCACGTCGCCGCGCCCCGTCCACGACGGGTCGAGCAGCAGCTTCACGGCGGCGTCCGCGATGTCGCCGCAGGAGCACGTCGGCAGTTCGCGGTCCCCGGACAGCGCCGAGAAGAACACGCCCTCGTTCCTGATGCTCTCCGCCTGGCCGAGCATGTTGTCCATGAAGGTCGGCACCGTCAGCGCCCGGTAGTGCACGCCGGTGCTCGCGATGAGGTCGTCCATCGCCAGGGTCGCCGTCACGTGGCCGGCGACGGGGAGCACTCCGCGGCCCAGGGCGGAGACGGCGACGACCCGCTGGACGCCCTCGCTCTTGAACGCCTCGCAGGCCGGCCCGGCGAAGCGGGAGTAGATGTCGTCCAGGCTCGCGGCCCGGTGGTCCGGCGGCGCGAGCCAGAAGACGGCGTCGGCGCCGGCGAACGCCTTGGCCACGACGTCGGGGTCGCCGTGCGACCCCTCGACCACCTCGGCCCGGTCGCGCACCTGGGCGGGCAGCCGGGACGCGTCGCGGACGATCACGCGGACCGGAGCGCCGGCGGCGAGCGCGCCGTCGACGACCCGCCGGCCGATCCTGCCGGTGGGCGTGGTGATGACGATCATTGGAGTCTCCAGAGCGGTGCGAGGGCGGGCGCCGGAACGGCGCCCGTACCGACGAGTCAAGCCGCCGCCGCCGCGAAGCTGAAGGATCGATCCGGTCCGCATTGATACCCTGGTGATATGAATGATCTGGAGTCGCGGCAGCTCAGGTACTTCGTGGCCGTGGCCGAGGAGCTGAGCTTCCGGCGGGCCGCGGAGCGGCTGGGCATGGCGCAGCCGCCGCTGTCGCGCGCGATCCGGGAACTGGAACGCGGTCTGGGCGTGCACCTGTTCGAGCGCACCACCCGCCAGGTCAGGCTGACCGCCGCCGGGGAGGTGCTGCTCCGCGACGCCCGGACCGCGCTGGAGGCGATCACCGCCGCCGCGCGGCGGACCCGCCACGCCGGACGGCCCGCCCCCGAGCTGCGGCTCGCGCTCAAGGCCGACTTCGACGCCGGGCTGCTGCCGCAGTTCCTCGCCGCCTACCGGCGCGAGGCGGAGGCGATCCCCGTGGAACTGGTGCTGGGCGGCCGGGGCGACCAGGAGGCCGCGCTGCGCGACGGCCGCGCGGACGTCGCGATCGTCCCCGAGCTGGCCGACGGCCGCGGCCTGGACGTCGAGCCGCTGCTGACCGAGCCCCGGCTGGCCGGGCTGGCCGCGTCCGATCCGCTGGCGGCCCGCTCCTCGCTGCGCCTGTCCGACTTCGCCGGCCGGTTCCTGCCCGACGGGAAGCCCGCCGAGCTGGGCGGCCTGCCGCCCGACCCGGCACGCGGGGACGGCCGGCCGCGGCCGCCCGCCGAGCGCGAATCGTTCGCCGGGAGCCGGCGGCCCGTCCGGGACCTGACGGAGCTGTTGAGCCTGGTGGAGCTGGGCGGCATCATCTGGTTCGTGCCGGTGTCGATCGCGCGGCGGCACGCGCGTCCCGGCATCGCCTACCGGACCGTCCGCGACCTGCCGCCGGCGGAGTTCTCCATCGCCTGGCCGCAGGACTCCCGCTCACCGGCCGTCGCCGCGTTCGTCCGGGCGGCCACCGCCGTCGCGGCCGCCGCGCAGCCCGTGCTCACCGCGCAGCCGTTGGACATCGCGCAGCCGTTGGACATGGCCCGGCCCGTCGGCGGTCAGCGGGCGGACGCCGCCGGGGCGGCGCCTTCGCCGGGCTTGGCCAGGAGCGAGACGAACCCGGTGACGGTGCGCAGGTAGCGGCGGAGGTCCGCCGGGTCGTCGGCGTCGACGCCGGCGCTGTTCACGAAGACCAGCGACAGCACGATGCGGGTCAGCACGTCGATGAGGACCGGCACGTCGACCGGCGGCAGCTCGCCCCGGTCGATCTTCTGCTGGACGACCGGCGCGGCGAGGGCGGTGACGCGGGCGACGGTGATGTCGGCGCGGACCGTGAACCAGGGCAGCACCATGTCGGGGACGTCCCGGACGGCGGCCGACAGCAGCGGGTGCGCGCGGGCCCGGCCGATGAGGAAGGCCAGCAGGTCGGACACGTAGTCGGCGTCCCAGCGCGCGGCGTCGATGATCGGCACGGCCTCGGCGAGGTAGGCGGTGAGCTCGCGCTCGATCAGCGCTTCCTTGATCTCGTCGAGGGTGCCGCCGTACTTGTACAGCGTCGGCCGCGACACCCCGGCGCGGCGCGCGATCGCCGACAGCATCCGGTTGGAGCTGAACCCGCCCTCGGTCAGGCACGCGGCGGCGGCGTCGAGGATGCGGGCGTGGATGTCCCCGTCCTGCCTCGGCATGCGCCGATTCTATGACGGGTCCCACAGCCGGCCTCCGTTGACCCGGTAAGCGGTCACTGTTTACAGTTCATAGAGGAAGTGTAAACGATCTGGGAGGTCCCCGATGGCACAGGTGACCGAGTACCGCGAGTTCCTGCGGACCCTCTCCAACGGGTCCGTCCACCGCCGGTTCGACCCCTACCTCGACATCGACTGGGACTCCCCGGAGTTCGCCGTCGACGCCTCCGACCCGCGCTGGACGCTGCCCGACTGCGACCCGCTCGGCGCGCACCCCTGGTACAAGGCCCAGCCGGACGAGAAGAAGATCGCGATCGGGCTGTGGCGCACCGCCAACATGCAGAAGGTCGGGCTGAGCTTCGAGAGCATCCTGATCCGCGGGATGATGCAGTACGCGATGAAGCTGCCGAACGGCTCCCCGGAGTTCCGGTACTGCCTCCACGAGATGTCGGAGGAGTGCAACCACATCCAGATGTTCCAGGAGCTGGTCAACCGCACCGGCGTGGACGCCCCCGGCATGAGGGCCCCCTACCGGGCGACCTCCTCGCTCTGGCACCTGGCCGCCTACGCCCCGGTGCTGTTCTTCATCGGCATCCTCGCCGGCGAGGAGCCCATCGACCACTTCCAGAAGGACGTCATCCGGGACGGCGCCGCGCGCCCGCCCGCGCTGCTGCGCACCATGGAGATCCACATCGCCGAGGAGGCCCGGCACATCTCCTTCGCGCACCGGTTCCTCAACGAGCACGTGGCGCGGCAGGGCAAGGTCGGCAAGGGCGTCACCTCGATCGCCTACCCGCTGGTCATGCGCTGGCTCGCGGGCGCGATCATGGCGCCGCCGCGGCAGTTCGCCAAGGAGTTCGACATCCCCCGCAAGGTGATGCGCGAGGCCTTCTGGCGGAGCGAGGAGTCCCAGGCGATCCTGCGGAACTACTTCGGCGACGTGCGGATGCTCGCCGAGGAGCTCGGCCTGATGAACCCCGCCGCCCGGAAGGTCTGGAAGGCCTGCGGCATCGACGGCAAGCCGTCCCGCTACCGCGGCGAGCCGCACCGCCAGGCGCACGCCGCCTGAGCCGCGCCGCCTGACCTGTTAAGGAACCGCCCCCGCCATGCCCCACGTGGTCACGCAGTCCTGCTGCGGCGACGCGTCCTGCGTCTACGCCTGCCCGGTGAACTGCATCCATCCCACCCCGGACGAGCCGGACTTCCTCACGTCCGACATGCTCTACATCGACCCGGTCGCCTGCGTCGACTGCGGCGCCTGCGTGAGCGCGTGCCCGGTGGACGCGATCGTCCCGCACGACCGGCTGGCGGAGTCGCAGGAGCCGTTCGTGCCGATCAACGCGGCGTTCTACGCGGACGGACGGCCGCGGCCGCTGCTGGCGCCGCACGTCCCGCCGCTCACCGTGCCGCAGGGGCGCGAGCCGCTGGACGTGGCGATCGTCGGGACGGGCCCGGCCGCCATGTACGCGGCGGACGAGGTGCTCACCGTCCCCGGCGCGCGGGTCACGATGTACGAGCGGCTGTCCACCCCGTACGGGCTGGCGCGCACCGGCGTCGCCCCCGACCACGTGAAGACCCGCCAGGTCAGCGAGCTGTTCGACCGGATCGTGGCGCAGGACGGGCTGCGGATCGTCTACGGCACGCAGGTCGGCCGGGACGTGGCGCACCAGGAGCTCCTCGAGCGGCACCACGCGGTGGTCTACGCGGTCGGCGCGTCCGCGGACCGGCGCCTCGACGTCCCGGGCCGCGACCTGCCCGGCACCGCGACCGCCACCGAGTTCGTCGCCTGGTACAACGGCCACCCGGACTTCGCCGACCGCCGCTTCGACCTGTCGCACGAGCGCGCCGTCATCGTCGGCAACGGCAACGTCGCGCTCGACGTCGCCCGCATCCTGACCGCCGATCCCGAGCGCCTGGCGGGCACGAGCATCGCCCCCTACGCCCTGGAGGCGCTGCGGGGCAGCCGCGTCGAGGAGGTCGTGATCGTCGCCCGGCGCGGCATCGCCCACTCCGCGTTCACGGTGCCGGAACTCGTCGGGCTCATGCAGACGCCGGGCATCGACCTCGTGCTCGACTCCGCCGACCTGGATCTGGAGAACGGCGCCGCCGACCCCGCCACCTCGCAGAAGATCCGGCTGCTGCGCGACCTGGCCGGACGACCCGCCTCCGGCGGGGGGAGGCGGATCGTCCTGCGGTACCTGGCATCGCCGCTCGCCATCACCGGCGGCGACCGCGTGCAGGGCGTCGAGCTGGCCCGCAACGCCTACGTCCCCGGCTCCGGCGATCGCGTGGAGCCCACGGGCGAGCGCGAGACGCTCGACGCCGGCCTGGTGCTCAGCTCGATCGGGTACCGCGGCACCGCCGTCCCCGGCGTCCCGTTCGACGAGGCCCGCGCCGTCATGCCCAACGCGGGCGGCCGCGTCCTCACCGAACCGGGCGGCGCCGTCCTGCCCGGCGTGTACGCGACCGGCTGGATCAAGCGCGGCCCGACCGGCTTCATCGGCACGAACAAGCAGGACGCCATGGAGACGGTCCGCCACCTGGTCGACGACTACGCCGCGGGCCGCCTGACCGCACCCCGCACCAGCCTGGTCTGAGCCTCAGCTCATCCGGTGCCGGATGCGCCACAGGCCGAATCCCGCGAGGAGCCCGGCGAGCAGGAGATAGGCGGCGGTCTCCAGCCCCTGGAAGGTCCAGTAGCGGTCTTTCGGCTGGTAGGTGACATCGACGTGGAGATCGAGCCGGCCGAGGCAGACGGCGGTGTCGCCGAACCGCCCGCCCGCGCCGGTCCGCTGCGGGCTGTTGAGGCACGCGTCGAACTTCGCCCCGCTCAGCGTCCGGCCGTCCGCCGTGCGGAACGGGCTGATGCCGCTGATCCAGGCGCCGGGGGAGCCGGGGACCGCGATGCCGTGCAGACGGCGACGCCGGTGACGGCCATCGCGGGCAGCGTCCGGCGCACGAGCAGGCCGACGACGGTGCCGAGCGTGAACGCCAGGACTGCGTAGCCGATAGGCGCGATGCCGCGGGCGCCGAACACGATGGCGGAGAAGCGGTCCTCGGTCGCCTCGTCGAACGGATGGGCCGCCCAGCTGAGCAGTGCGGCGGCCGCACCGGTGAACGCCGCGCCGGCCAGCGCCACGGACACGGTCTTGACGGTGAGTCAGCGGCGCCGGGTCACGCTCTGGTTCCACACGAGCCGGTGCGTGCCGGTCTCCAGCCCCCGGGCGATCAGCGGCGCGCCCATCCGCAGGTGGTCGGCGACACTGAACGACCCGTACACGGGCGTGTCCTGCGCGACGAACCCGACGCGCGCCAGATGCGACGGCCCGGCCGCCGGGGACGACCCGAGCACGCGCAGCGAGCCGGCGGTGGGCTCGATCCTCCCGGTCGTGCTCGCGGCCGGTTCCGTCCGTCAGCGGGCGGGAGAGCGGCGGGTGGCGAGGAGCAGCCAGCCCAGGTAGGCGCCACCGAGAACGCCGGTCACCACGCCGACGGGCAGGAGCGCGGAACCGGACAGGCGCTGCGCCGTCCAGTCGGCGGCGGCGACCAGGACGGAGCCCGTCAGCCCGGCGGTGAGGACGCCCGGCCCGGTGGCGCGGGTGACGCGGCGGGCGAGTTGCGGCGCGGCGAGCGCGACGAACGGGATCGGCCCGGCCGCCGCCACCGCGATCGCGGTCAGCCCGGTCGCGGTGGCGAGCAGCGCGAGCCGGGCGCGCTCGGCGGGACGCCCAGGGCGGAGGCGGCGTCGTCCCCCATCTCCAGCATCGTCAGCCGCCGGACCTGGAGGAACAGCAGCGGGCCGAGGACGAGCAGGCCGCCCGCGGCGACGGCGGCGTCGTCCCGGTCGCGCCCGCCGAGGCTGCCGACCATCCAGGTGGCGGCCTGCGCGGCCTTGCCGAGGTCGGCGCGGACGAACAGGAACTTGATCACCGCCTCCAGGGCCGCCGAGACGCCGATGCCGATCAGCACGAGCCGGTTGCCGTGCACGCCGCCGCGCCAGGCCAGCAGGTAGACGGCGAGCGCGGTGAGGCCGCCGCCGGCGAGCGCGCCGAGCGTGGTCCGCGCGGTCCCGGCGTCGAACACGATGATCGCGAGCAGTGCGCCGGCCGACGCGCCGTTGCCGAACCCGATGATGTCCGGGCTGCCCAGCGGGTTGTGCGACAGCGACTGGAACACGGCGCCGCTCATGCCGAGCGCGAGTCCGGCGAGCAGGGCGTCCAGGACGCGGGGGAGCCGCAGGTCCAGCACGACGAGGGCGGCGCCCGGCGGGCCGTTCCCCGCGAGAGTGCGCACCACCTGCGCCAACGCCGGCGCCGTCACCAGCGTGATCCGCTGGCAGAACGGAGCCCCGTCCGTCGTCGGCAAGGGCAAGGGCCACGTCGGCGAGACCCTGACCGCCCTCGGCCTCACCCGCCCCGCGGACCAGCAGGGCGCGGGCGTCGGCCACAGCGAACCGGTGAGCCTGGAGAAGCTCGACACCATCGACGGCGACTGGCTGTTCTTCGGTGCCCTCGGCGACAAGGCCACCAGCGAGAAGGCCCTCGCCGAAGCCGAGAAGACGCCGAACTTCACCCGCCTCGAGGCCGTGCGGGAAAAGCACGCCGTCACCGTCGACGGCTCCGCCTGGAACAGCGCCGGCGGGCCCCTCGCCGCCGAGACCGTCCTCGCCGACATCCGCTCCGCCATGACCGCCTGACCCCGCCGCCGAGTCGTCGCCATGACCGGCTCCATGGCGACGGCTCAGATGGGCGTCACGCGCGCGAGCGCCCCCCCGCCGCAACCTCGACAACGGCCGGACGCTACCGGAAGCGCCCGGCCCGGGCGATGGCGTCGCGTTCGGCCGCCTCGCGTTCGGCGGCCTCCTGCTCGGCGGCCATCCGCCGGTCATAGGCGGCGCGCGCCGCCGCGATGGCGTTCTGATGCTCCTCCGTCCAGCCGACCAGGGCCCGGATGGTGCTGTGCAGGGTCGCGCCCATCGGCGTCAGCGCGTAGTCCACCCGAGGCGGGACGGTCGGGTGCACCGTCCGGCTCACCAGCCCGTCGCGTTCCAGATGCCGCAGCGTGCGGGTCAGCATCCGCTGGCTGACCCCGTCGATCGCGCGCCGCAGCTCGGTGAAGCGCAGGCTCCGCTTGTCCAGCAGCGCGATCACCAGGAGCGACCACTTGTCGGCGATGCGGTCGAGGATCTGCCGCACCTCGCAGTCCGCGCGCTGGTCCCACTGGAGAACGTCGTCGTCGACGCCGGTATCCGCGCAGTAACCGAGGGACTTGAGAGTGCCGTCTTCCATGGTCACCGATGGTGCCCGAGGATTCTGCCGGTAACAAGAGGGAACCGGCGGGCACTCGGGGAACCGCCCCGGGACGCGGTTCCCGCGAGAGGGGGTCGAGCACCGATGTCCAATTCCGTCACCGGATCCGGCGGGCGCCTGACAGGCCGCTCATGGGGCGTGCTCCTGGTGCTGTGCGGCGCGATCTTCCTGGAGGGGATCGACGTGGCGATGCTGAACGTGGCGCTCCCGTCGATCCGGGCCGACCTGGGGCTGTCCACCGGGATGCTCAGCGGCGTCGTCAGCGCCTACGTGCTGGGCTACGGCGGGTTCATGCTGCTGGGCGGGCGCGCCGCCGACCTGCTGGGCCACCGCCGGATGTTCGTGCTGTGGCTGGCGGTCTTCCTGGTCTTCTCCGGGCTCGGCGGGCTCGCCACCGAAGGCTGGACGCTGCTGCTCGCCCGGTTCGTCACGGGCGTCGCGGCCGCGTTCATGGCGCCCGCCGGGCTGGCGCTGGTCACGTCCGCCTTCCCGGAGGGACCGGCGCGCACCAGGGCGCTCGGCGTGTACGCGGGGACGGCGGCGGGCGGCTTCTCGCTCGGCGTCGTCGCGGGCGGCGCGCTCACCTCGATCGGCTGGCGCTGGGTGTTCTTCGCTCCGGTCGTCCTCTCGGCGCTGATCCTGGTGGCGGCGCTCGTCCTCGTCCGCGACGCGGGCGGCGAGCGAACCTCGGACGGCTTCGACCTGGCGGGGGCGTTCACCCTGACCGGAGCGATGCTGCTGCTGGTGTACGGGGTCGTCCGGCTGGAGCGCGCCGGCGACGGCCCGTTCCTGACCGCCGGTGTGCTCGCCGCCGCGCTGGTGCTGCTGCGGCTGTTCACCGGCATCGAGCGCCGCTCCCCGTCTCCGCTGGTGCGCCCGGGCATCCTGCGGACGGCCCCGCTCGTCCGGGTGAACGCGGCCGCGCTGCTGTTCCTGGCCGCGTTCGCGGGCTTCCAGTTCCTGGCCACCCTGTACTTCCAGGAACTGCGCGGCTGGAGCACGATGCAGACCGGCCTGGCCATGCTGGTCATCGGGACGGACACCGTCCTCGCCCCCGTCCTCACGCCCCGCCTGGTGAACCGGTTCGGCAACACTCGCGTGCTGTTCGCCGGCATCGTGCTCGCGGCGGTCGCGTACGCGCTGTTCCTGCCCGTCGGGATGGACTGGACCTACGCCGCCATGCTCCCGGCGCTGGGCCTGCTCGGGCTGTCCTTCTCTCTGGCGTACGGGCCGCTGACCATGGCCGCCACCGACGGCGTCGCCGAGGACGAGCACGGCCTGGCGGGCGGACTGCTGTACACCGCCATGCAGTTCGGCACGGCGCTCGGGCTGTCGGCCGTGACCGCCGTCGACGTCGCGGCGGGCGGGGGACTGGGCGGCCTGCGCGCCGCGCTGATCGTCCCGGTCGCGGCGGCGGCACTCGGCGCGGCCGTCATCGCGTCCGGCCTCCGCACGCCCGCCGGGCGGAACGGCACGCCACAGGACGCGACGGCTCCGGCCGAGTCCGCCACGACCGCCGCCTGAGCGGAATGAAGTCGGGTGAAGCGGGCATTCTGTTGTCGCGGGACAACGGTCCGGCGCCCGAGCCGGGCCGATGGCGATGAGGAGTGACGGACATGAGCCTCTTGCAGCGGTTCTCACGTGCCCGGGCGGGACGCCGGGCCATGGCCGCCGAGCGGCGGCGCACCCCGAGCTTCCGCGAGATGCGCGCACGGCTGCGCACTGAGAAGGCCGAGGCCGACCTCCTCGCGACCGAGGAGCGCATCCACATGGAGGCCGCCCGCATCCGCCGCGGCCGCTGACCCCCACCATCACCTGAGCCCGGGAACCGCGCGGCCGGTAGTACGAGGGCTCACCCGGCCGCGCGGCGGCCCGTTCACCGGCGGGACCGCGCATCGGCGATGACGGCGTCCGGGCCGGGTCATTCCGGCGAGGGCAGGGTCCACAGGTGAACGGTGGTCTGGTCCTTGGAGAGCGTGTACCAGGCTCCCTCCCCGGCGGAACGGGCACAGCCTGAGACGGGGAAGGGATAAGCGATCCGTCCGCGCAGGGTCATCGTGCGCGGGTCGATGACCCAGTGGCGGGGTGACTCCGCGTAGTACTCGGTGCCGGCCACGGCGATGTCGTCGTACGGGAACGCCGCCTCGAAGTCCCAGGCGACGCGGTCTTCGCTCAGCGGGGGAACGGCCCCGTCCGCGTCCAGCTGCCGCAGCTCCACGCCGTCCGCCGCCCGGTGCAGGTAGAGGGTCCACTGCCCGGTGTCCGTGGTGAGGAAGTGCTCCCCGGACGGGCTCACGGCGAGGAGGACCTCGTCGACGAACCGGTGGACGGTGAGGTTCGCGCCGTCCCAGTGCCCCCACAGCACGGGGGAGTCCTCTTCGCCTTCGGCGACGGTGAGCCCCATGTACGACGGGTCCGGATGCGGGAAGTGGTAGGAACCGGATCCCACGGTCATCGTGTCGGCCCTGGCCAGCACGGTGCCGCCGGCAGGGTCGATGATCAGCCACTCTTCCTCGACGTCGTGCCCCGCGCGCTTGCGGACGTGGGCCCAGAGGATCCTGCCGTCCGGGGAGAAGGCCGCCGAGCCGTGGTCCCCGTGGCCGTGGTGGTGATCGTCGGCGTATTCGGAGAACGAGGCGTGGACCTCGGTGCACACGGCGGCGGACCAGCAGCCGTGGCGGATCTCCCACCGGACGGCGCCGGACGGATCCACGGCTCGCAGCGCGTGCACGCCGGCGAACACCGCGACGTCCCCGGCGGGAGAGACGGCCACCTTGCCGTACTGCCGAGGCCAGGGTGCGGGGAACCGGACCTCCGCCCGCTCGCCGCCCAGGTCACGGACCGCCAACTCGGTGTCCCCGCGCTGCACCAGCAACCTGCTTCCGGGACAGTGCAGCACCTGTGGAGCGTCTGCCGACGCGGGGGCGAGCGGACCGGCGGCGGCGGCCAGGAGCTGCGCGGCGAACTCGGTGATGTCCCCGCGGGCGGCATCTCTCGGCACGCCCACATGCTCTCACGCGAACCGACCGGCGATGATCTCCCTGCCGGCAGGGTCCGATCCGGCGTCCTCGGTGGTCAGCGGTGACGGTCGGCGATGGCCATCGTCCACTCGTAGAACGCTTCGGGGACGCCGAGTTCGGCTTGCAGGGCGGGGTCGATGACGGGGGCGTTGGCGGCGGTGAGGAGGTCGAAGAGGCCGAGATGGACCCATTCCCAGACCATGGCGCCGAAATTGTAGGCGAGCATGATGGGGGCGAGCCGCCGTCGGATACTGGTGATCGCCTCCTGCGCGAAACCGGCTGCGCGCAGCCGGTCGATGGTGGCGCGTTCCTGATCGGCGTCGATCCGGGTGTCGAGGAATGGCTCGAGCAGATCACCCCACGTGTCGGGACGGGACACTCCGGCGATCCCGTGGCGGTGGCAGAACGTTTCCAGGTCGGCCTTCCGGTCGTGCGGAACGAAGAGGGTCTCGCCGCGCGCGGTCCGGATCTCGGGTCTGATGGCCTTCCAGTCGGCGTCGCGGATCAGAGTGGGCGTGAGCTTTCCCATGGGGTGGACCGTGGCACCGCGAAAGTCATAGTCGAGGAAACGGATGTGGTCCTCGGCGAAGCGAACCTCCATCGGTTCAGGGTGGTCGTTCGCGGGCGCGGGCGGTAGATGAACACGCTGTGAGGTCCGCCGCTCCCGCCGGCCGGGACGGGTGCGGCTGCCGGGAGTTCCGGGGCAGCACGTAGGGTGCCTTCGACGGCACGTGGAAGGTCGGGCGGATGGACGCGGCGCAGGCGGTTTCCCTGGTGGTGGAGTGGATCCGGTCTCGCGGCCTGGACTATCCCACGGAGGGATTGGCGGCGGATCGCTTCGAGGCGGGCTGGAGCGTGTACGCGCCGGTGGACGTCGATGAGACGGACCCGATGGCCTTCCTGGACATGCCGGTCGGGCGGTCGGTGTTCCTGGTGGGCGATTCCGGCCGCATCGAGGAGGTCTCGTCGTCGATTCCCCCGCAACAGGCCGAAAAACGATTCACCGCACGGGAACGCGCCGCCCGATCGTCCGATGGCGCAAGCGGTCCGATGCCCCACGACCCTTTGGCGGGCGACGACATCGAGGTGGTCGCCTCCGAGGCGTCGATGCTGATCGAGCCGATCGTCCAGCAACTGGCTCTTCTCGGGCCGCCCGAATGGGAGTGGCTGTGGGCGGAGTTCGCCTTCACGGTCTCCGCTGAAATCGCCCACCTGCGCTTCTCGTCCTACCACCGGTCGGTGGTCGTCCCGGTGCCGGAATCGGTGGCCGCGCTCGTCCGCAAGCAGCGGGGGATCGTGGCGATGATGCCGGCCGGGCCGTGGTGGCGGCTGCTGCTCACCGTCACGAACCGCGGTGAGACGACGGTGAAGTACGACTACGGCGACGGCCCGTTCCCCTACGACCGGCTGTTGGCGCCCGAGCATTACCGCAACGACCTGGAAACCTATCCCCGGCCGAGCGTGCCGGCATGGCTCGCCCGGTACATCGACCGGCCCGGCCTGTGAGCGGGCGCGGCATGCCCGTCACGATCGTGGACGCGTGCCGGCGGGACGGCCGGGGCGGCAGCCCCACCGCCGTCCTGGACGACGGGCCCCTCAGCGACGCCGAACGCCGCGCAGTCCCCGCGCTGATGGGCACCTCGCACGCGGTGTTCGTCTCCGCGCAGGACGACGGGCCCGACGTCTCGATACGGTTCTTCACCACCGAGGGCGAGTTGCCGGCCTGCGGCCACGGGACGGTCGCCGCCCTGGCCGTCCTCGCCGAACGCGCCGGAAGCGACGACCACCGGGCCGTCCTGCGCACCTCTCGACGCACCTTCACCGGCCGCTGCATCCGGAACGGATCCCAGTTCACGGCCGACTTCGACCCCGGGCCCGTGGACCTGCGCGAGCCCACGGCGCACGAGAGCGCCCTCGTCCTTCCCGCGCTCGGCATCGAACCCGGCGTCCTCGCCTCCGGCCTCCGCGTCGCGTCGGTCGGACGGCCCCGGATGCTCGTCCCCGTCCCCACCCGCTCCGCCCTGACCGCCCTCGCCCCCGACCAGGTCCGGCTCCGCGCCGCCTGCGACGAACTCGGACTCCTCGGCGCCTACGTCCACACCCCGCCGACCGGCGGGGGCCGCCTCGCCGCCCGCCTGTTCGCCCCGTCCATCGGCGTCCCGGAAGACATCGCCAACGCCAACAGCACCGCGTGCCTCGCCGCCCACCTGGCCGGACGGGGCATCACCGACATCAGCGTCGACATGGGCGACTCCCTCGGCGCCCCGTCCACGATCACCGCCACCACCCGGCAGGGTGCCTCGAGGCCGGTGGTCCGCGTCGGCGGCACCGCCACGATCGCGCGGATCACCGTCCTCCCGCAGGCGTGAGCGGGGACTACGATCGGTCGGCCATGAGCCGAATGTCGAATACGCGGGGACGGCTGCTGGGCGGGGCGGGCCTCGTGGCGGCGGGCGCGCTGGTGGCGGTCGGCTGGGCACGCAGCCGCCTGGTGGTCGTCACCGTCGACGGGACGAGCATGCTGCCCACGCTGCGTGACGGTGACCGCGTGCTCGCCCGGCGGCGGCCTCTCGACCGGGTGCGGCGCGGGGACGTCGTCGTGCTGGAGCCGCCCTCGGACGGCCCGTACCTACCGGGTCCCGCGGGTTCCGACGGACCGGTCTGGAACGTCAAGCGCGTGGCCGCGCTCCCCGGGGACCCCGTGCCGCCGGGGATCACCGGTGAGGGCGGCACCGTGCCGGACGGGTCGCTCGTGGTGCTCGGCGACAACCCCGACAGCGTCGACTCGCGACAGCGGGGCCCCTACCCGGCAGACCGGCTACTGGGTGTGGTGGTGCGCCGCCTGGGCATCACCCCGGCACCGAGTCAAGGTCCGGCGCCTTGGCAGAAAGCCCCAACGCCCGGCGGACCTTGATCGCAGAGTGCACAAGACGGTTCCGGGCGGCGCTTGGACCCTTGTCGACGGTGATCGCCGGGGTTAGCTTCTGGACCAGCGAGCGCTGATCATTTCGGCAGCGTCCGCCGGTCGGAACCCCGCAGCCGGCTCGGCCGGCTCGACGTGAGGAGTTTCCCCATGATCCGTGCAGTCAACCGAATCGGCGACCGCCTCCTCGGCAGGATCCTGCCGAACACGACCGCCCGCGCCGAGGCGTGCTGGTGGACCTCCACCGGCATCCACTGCTGCATCATCGCCGGCAAGACGTACTGCCACTAGGAGCCGCGACCGACCCCCGCCGATCGTCATGCCGTACGTCGAGCTGGCCGCCCGCTGCGTCCTCGGGTTGACCTTCCTGGTCGCGGTGGCCGGCAAGCTCCGCGGCCGGAACGCCTTCCGGGCGTTCCGGCGGTCGGTGCCCGGCCTGGCTCCGGGCCTGCCGCCGGCGGCGACGTCGGCGGCGGTCGTGGCCGCCGAGGCCGCGGTCGTCGTCCTCCTGGCGATCGGGAGCACGGCGCCGGCCGGTCTCGCGCTGGCCGGCGCCGTCCTGCTCGCGTTCGCTCTGGCGATCCACCGCGCCCTCCGCACCGGCAGGCGTGCGACCTGCCGGTGCTTCGGCACGGGCGCGGCGCCGGTCGGCCGCGTGCACGTGGCGCGCAACCTCGCGCTCGCGACGGTCGCCGCGGGCGGTCTGGCGGCGCATCTCGCGGCACCGGGAACGGCGCATCCCGCCGGCGCCGCCGTCGCGGTGGCCGCCGGAGGGGTGCTCACCCTGGTGTTCCTCTTCTTCGACGAACTGGCCGACCTGCTGATCGTGCCGTCCGCGCGCGCTCCGCGCTGACGCGGCCGGCCAGGCCCCAAGGGACCATCGTTGCCGTATCTCGTCGCGGGCGTCGTCTTCGTCGGCGCCCTCTGCGCGTTCGATCTGATCCTGACCCTGGCGGTCGTCCGCCGCCTCCGCGAGCACGCCGCGCTGCTGGAGGGCGCGCGGGCTCCGGCCCCGTTCACCCCGCCCGGCACGGCACTGCCCGAATTCACCGCGGCGAGCCTCGACGGCGCCGCCGTGACCCGCGACTTCTTCTCCGAGCCGACGGTGGTGGGCCTGTTCTCCACCACCTGCGCCTCCTGCCGGGAGCGGCTTCCCGAGTTCGCCGACCGGGTCCGTCCCCTGGACGCCCGGCGCGTCCTGGCGGTGATCGAGGGCGACCGCGCCGAGGCCGAGCCGTTCGTCGCCGCGCTGGCATCCCTCGCCACCGTCGTGGTGGAACCGCGGCACGGGCCGCTGAACGCGGCGTTCGGCCACCCGGCGGCCCCGAGCTTCTACATCGTGGACGAGGGCGCCGTGGTGACGGCGTCGATGCTCACGCCGGCCGGCCTGCCGATGCCGGCGGGCACGTGAGCCGACCGGACCGGACGCGGCGGACCGCGGTCGTCGCCGCGCTGGCATGGCGGGCGCACCCGGGCGCGACCGCCGCATCGGTCGTGCTCGCCGTGCTCACCGGGCTGGCTCCGGTAGCGACGGCGTGGCTGATGAAGGGCGTCCTGGACGCGCTCGCCGCCGGCGGAGACCACGACTCCCTCCCGGCCCTCGCCGCGGGGCTCGCCGCCTGCGGGCTGTGCGTCACCGTGCTGCCGCACGCGTCCACCTACGCGCAGGCCCAGCTGCGCCGGGCGGTGCGGGCCCTGGTCGCCGCCCGCCTGTTCGGGGCGGTCAACGCGCACGGCGGGCTGCGCCGCCTCGAGGACCCGGCGTTCCAGGACACGCTGCGGCTGGCGCACGAGTCCAGCCAGAACGCCCCGGACCGGCTGATCGTCGGGACGCTCGCCATCGGCCAGGCGGCCATCACCCTGTCGGGGTTCGCGGGCACCCTGCTGGCGATCAACCCGCTGCTCGTCGCGGTGATCGTCCTGGCCGCGCTGCCCGCCGTCCGGATCCAGCTCGGGCTGAGCCGGGAGCGGGCCCGCACGATGTGGCGGATCAGCCCCGGCATGCGACGCGAGGTCTTCTACGGCGAGCTGCTCACCAGGCCCGAGGCGGCCAAGGAGGTGCGGCTGTTCGGCCTCGGCGCCTTCTTCCGCGCCCGGATGCTCGACGAGGTCCGGGCGACCGGCGACGCCGAGCGGCGGGTCGACCTGAAGACCCTGCGCGGCCAGGGTCTGCTCGCCCTGGTCGGCGGCCTCGTCGCCGGCGGCGGGCTCGTGTGGGCCGTGCTGGCCGCCGCGTCGGGCCGCATCTCCGCCGGCGACGTCACGATGTTCGTCGCCGCCGTCGCCGGTGTGCAGGCCGCGCTGACGTCGATCGTCGACCGATGGGCGGACGCGCACAACGCGCTGCTGCTGTTCGGCCACTACACCGCCATCGTGGACGCCGAGCCCGACATGCCCCCGCGGCCGGGACACCGGCCCGTTCCCGATCTGCGGCAGGGGATCGAGCTCCGCGACGTGTGGTTCCGCTACAGCGAGGACCACCCGTGGATCCTGCGCGGGGTCGACCTGCGCATCCCGTGCGGGAGCAGCGTCGCCCTCGTCGGGGTGAACGGGGCGGGCAAGAGCACGCTGGTCAAACTGCTGTGCCGGCTCTACGACCCGGACAAGGGATCCGTGCTCTGGGACGGCGTGGACCTGCGCGACATGGACCCGGCCGAACTCCGCGAGCGGATCGGCGCCGTCTTCCAGGACTTCATGGAGTACGACCTCACCGCGGCCGAGAACATCATGCTCGGCGACCTGTCCGCAGCGGATGATCCGGACCGCGTCCGGCAGGCCGCCGAACGCGCCGGCGTCCACGATGCCGTCGCGGCCCTGCCGCGCGGATACGACACCATGCTGAGCAGGATCTTCACCGACCGCGACGAGGGCTCCGGCGTCGCCCTGTCGGGCGGGCAGTGGCAGCGCCTGGCGCTCGCCCGCGCGTTCCTGCGCCAGAGCCGCGACCTGCTCCTGCTGGACGAACCGAGCTCGGGCCTGGACGCGGACGCCGAGCACGCCGTCCACGCGTCCCTGCGGCGCCACCGGCAGGGCCGGACCAGCGTGCTCATCTCGCACCGTCTCGGCGCGGTGCGCGACGCCGACCTCATCGTGGTGCTGAGCGAGGGCAGGATCACCGAACGCGGCACCCACCACGAACTGCTGGCCCAGGACGGCGAGTACGCCCGCCTGTTCGCCCTCCAAGCCGACGGCTACGCCCCCACCTGACAGAACCTTCCCCGGTAGGCAGGCGAGCACGGCGATGGAGTTCGTCCTTCCAGCCGTGGTACGAGAAATGGACGGGAAGAGCGACGGCGGAACACGCGTCGGCGGCATATCTCGTCGGTCCGGGCGGCTTCGGTGAATTGCTCCCCTATTTTCGTGATCGCGATTCCAGGCATCGTCCCGTCTCGTCATTTCGCCGTAAATCGTGGTTGGTCATTCTTGAGTGCGGCGCCGCAGAGTGCGATGCACGGGCCGGTGAAAACCGGCGCGCGATAATCGCATTCACGGCCATTTGGACGTTGAGGTCGTTTGGGCTAGAATGCACCGGTGACGAACCTACGGAAGCAGATAATCGCCGAGCTCGGCGTCAAGGCGTCCATTGTTCCGGAAGACGAGATCCGGGGGCGGGTCGACTTCCTCAAGGACTACCTGCGGTCGACGCCGGGCAAGGGGTACGTGCTCGGGATCAGCGGCGGGCAGGACAGCACGCTCGCCGGCAGGTTGTGCCAGCTGGCGTGCGAGGAGCTGCGCGCCGAGGGCCACGAGGCCACGTTCGTCGCGGTACGGCTGCCCTACGGCGTGCAGGCCGACGAGGAGGACGCGAGGGTCGCGCTGGAGTTCATCCGGCCCGACCGGTCGATCGCGGTGAACGTCAAGCCGAGCGCGGACGCCGTCGCCGGCGAGGCGGCGGAGGGCCTGCGGGAGCTGCTGGACGGCGAGCCCCGGCTGCGGGACTTCGTGCGCGGCAACATCAAGGCCCGCGAGCGCATGGTGATCCAGTACTCGATCGCCGGGCAGCTGAACCTGCTGGTGGTGGGCACCGACCACGCGGCGGAGGCGGTGACCGGCTTCTTCACCAAGTACGGCGACGGCGGCGTCGACCTCACCCCGCTGACCGGGCTGACCAAGCGCCAGGGCGCGGCGCTGCTGCGGGCGCTCGGCGCGCCGCCGAGCGTCTGGAAGAAGGTGCCGACCGCCGACCTCGAGGACGACCGGCCCGCGCTGCCCGACGAGGTCGCGCTCGGCCTGAAGTACGCCGAGATCGACGACTACCTGGAAGGCGTCGACGTCCCGCCGGAGCTGGCCGCGAAGGTGGAGTCGGTGTACCGCGCGACCCGGCACAAGAGGACCGTCCCGGTCACGCCGCTCGACGACTGGTGGCGCTGAGACCCGTGCTCAGCGGGTCGGGGCGTTGATGAGGAACGAGACCGCGCCGTGGTCGTCGAGGCGGACGTCGAGGACCTTGTCGTGCAGGTAGGCGGCGGCCGCGGAGTCGAGGAACAGGCGCGCCCCCTCCGCCTCGACCACCTCGTCGGTGGAGGCGGGACGCTCCGCCGGCGCCACGGCGAGGAGGGAGGCCTCGTGATCGAGCGGCGCTATGCGCATGCCCGCGCTGTCGGGCAGACCAGGTCCGCAGGACAGGTGGCGGATGGCGCTGGCGGCCGTTCCCGTGACGATGAGCACAACGAACTCCTGAGCCTCGCTTGAACCAACCGGTGGTCATGACTGCCGCATTTTGTCTACCCCAGGGGCTGAGCACCGAATCCGTGACGCGCGCCACGGGTAAGGGGAGAGTCCGACCTGCGAGAACCCGGGGGAGAGCATGAGCGAGCCGACGGCGGACGGCGGTATCGAGGGCGAGGAGCCGGAGAGAGCCCGGGCGGAGGCGGGGGAGGAGAAGCCCCGCCGTCCGGGGCGGTCCGGCGAGGGCGAGGAGTTCTCGCCCACCTCCCCTGAGGGGCGCGGCGGCCGGCTCGAGGATCTCAGCCCCGACGACTTCGAATAGCGGCCGGCGGAACGGCCCGCGCCGGCGCCTTCGCCGAGCGCGGCCGTGACGCCGACGTTCCGTGAACTCAACGTGAAAAGGAGCGGGCCGGTTGTCCTGCGACTATGCGCGCGCCATTCAGGACGTGATCGAGGAATCCATTGCCCCGCGGGCGGACGAGGTGGACCGCGGCGGGGCCTTCTGCCGCGCCAACATCGACGCGCTCGCCGCCGCGGGGCTGCTCGGCCTGGTCAGCGCCGAGGAAGCGGGAGGCCGCGGCGAGGGGCTCGCCGCCGCCGCGCACGTGGTCGAGAGGCTCGCGGGCTCCTGCGGGTCCACCGCGATGATCCTGCTCATGCACTACGCCGCCACGGCGGTGATCGAGGCCCACGGGCCCAAGGACGTCCGGGAGGCCGTCGCCGCCGACGCGCACCTCAGCACCCTCGCGTTCTCGGAGGCCGGGTCGCGCAGCCACTTCTGGGCGCCGCTCGGCACGGCGGTGCCGGAGGGCCGGGGCCGCGTCCGGCTGGACGCCGACAAGAGCTGGGTCACCTCGGCGGGCGAAGCCGACAGCTACGTCTGGTCGAGCCGTCCGCTCGCGGAGGACGGGCCGATGACGCTCTGGCTGGTGCCCCGCGACCGGGAGGGGCTGAGCGTCCGCGGCGGGTTCGACGGCCTCGGGCTGCGCGGCAACGCGTCCAGCCCGGTGAGGGCCGACGGCGTGCTCGCCGACCGCGACGACATGCTGGGCCCGGACGGCGAAGGGCTGAACATCGCCCTCCAGACGGCGCTGCCGCACTTCCTGATCCTGAACGCGGCGTTTTCGCTCGGGCTGATGGAGGCGCTCACCGCCCGGGCCGCGGCGCATCTGACCGGGACGAGATTTGAGCACCTCGGGCAGACGCTGGCGGATCAGCCGATGCAGCGCGCCCAGTTCGCCGAACTGCGGATCCGCACCGACCAGGTCCGGGCGTTCCTGCGGGACGCGCTCGACGCGCTGGCCCGCGGCCGGGACGACGCGACGCTGCGCGTGCTGGAGGTCAAGGCCGTCGCCGCCGAAGCCGCGTCCGACGTCGCGGACGCGACGATGCGGCTGTGCGGCGGGTCGGCGTTCCGCAAGGAGTCCGGCGTCGAACGGCTGTTCCGCGACGCGCTGGCGGCCCGGGTGATGGCGCCGACGACGCAGGCGCTGCACGACTTCGTGGCCCGGGCGAGCCTCGGCATGCCGCTCTTCTAGGGGGACGCGGATGACGCTGGTGATGGGCGCCGTCGCCTACGACTCCAAGGTCGTGACGATCTGGGCCGGGTTCCGGGCCTGGTTCGCCCGGCAGGGCTTCGACTTCGACTTCGTCCTCTACTCCAACTACGAGCGGCAGGTCGACGACCTGGTCGCGGGCCGCATCGACGCCGCGTGGAACTCGCCGCTGGCGTGGGTCCGCGCCCGGCGCCTCCCCGGCGCCTCGCCGGGGAGGGCGCCGTCCCGCTCGTCATGCGGGACACCGACCAGGACCTGACCTCGGTCGTCGTCGTCCGCGACGACGCCCCGTACAAGGACGTCGCCGACCTCAAGGGCGAGACGGTCGGGACCGGCGCGATCGACTCGCCGCAGGCCACGCTCCTTCCCCGCTCGCTGATCCGCGAGCGCGGGCTCCGGCCGGGCGGCGACGTCGCGGTCCGGCGGTTCGACGCCGGCGCCGGCCTGCACGGCGACCACATCGGCGGCGAGCGGGACGCCGCCCGCGCGATGATGGCCGGCGACGTCGCGGCGGCCTGCATGGTCGACGCCAATCACCTGCTGTTCGTGCGGGAGGGCACGCTGCCGGCGGGCGGCACCCGCGTGATCGGCCGGACGCGTCCCTACGACCACTGCAACATGACCGCCACCGGCACGGGACCCGGAACGGAGCGGTTCCGCGACCTGCTGCTGTCGATGCGGGCGACCGACCCCGCCGTCCGCACGCTCTTCGACCTCGAAGGGCTCACCGCCTGGCGGCCCGGCCGGACGAGCGGCTACGCGCCGCTGGAACGGGCCGTGGAGGAGGACGGCTTCTACGACGCCTCCGGCGCGATCACCGCGCCCGGCTACCGGCCTTGACCGACCCCGTCCTCGACGTCGAAGACCTCGGCTTCGAGACCGGCGCGCACCTGCTCGTGCAACGGGCGCTCGGCGGCCTCCCGCCCGGCGCCCGGCTCGGGATCATGGGCCGCGACCCGCTCCTCGACCTGCACCTGCGCGGCTGGTGCCGTCCGCGCGGCCACACCGTGACGGCGGCGGACGGCCCCGTCCGCGCCTGGATCGCCCCGGGCGGCCCGGACCGCTGGACGAACGCCGAGCGCGCCGGCGCACCCGACGACGTCGCCGGCGCGGCTCCCGCGCACTGGGGCCTGGCCGCACGCGGCGCGCTCGTCGAGCCGGGCGGCCCGGAACCGCCGTTCGACCTCGCCGAGCGCGACCTGGTCTGGGCCGACATCGCCCCGGCCCTCTACGCGAGCGCCGCGTCCGCGCAGTGGGACCCGGCGACCGCCGTCCCGTGGGACGCCGAGTTCACCCTGCCGCCCGACATCGAACGGGCCGTCGTCCAGGTCATGACGTACCTGGTCGAGAACGAGCAGGCCGCCCTGGTCGTCCCGGCCCGGCTGCTCGCCCGCGTCCACCCGCACTTCCGCGAGGTCGTGCAGCTCCTGGCGGTCCAGGCCGCCGACGAGGCCCGGCATGTCGAGGTCTTCGCCCGCCGCGCGGCCCGCACCGGCGGCCCGCTCGGCACGTCCGCCGCCGGGGGCCGCGAGTCCCTCGCCACCCTGCTCACCGAGCCCGACTTCTCGCTGGCGTCCTTCCTCCTGTCGGTGCTGGGCGAGGGCAGCTTCCTGAACCTGCTCGCCTTCCTCGACCGGCACGCCCCCGACCCCGTCACGCGGCGGGCCGTCCGCCTCGCCCGGCAGGACGAGGCCCGCCACGTCGCGTTCGGCGTCGCGCACCTCCGGCACCGCTCCGAGATCGACCCGCACCTGCGGTCGCGGCTGCGCGCCGCCGTCGAGCGCCGCCACGACGCCCTCGCCGCGTCCACCGGCCTCAACCAGGACGTGTTCGACGCGCTGATCCTCCTCGCCGCCGGCGAGTGGTCGCCGCGGGCCATCCGGCGCGGCCACGCCGCGGTGCTGGACCTGCGGAAGGAGATGGACGAAGGACGCCGGCGCCGCCTCGTCCACCTCGGCTTCCCCGACGACGAGGCCGCCGCCCTCTCCGCCCTCCACACCCGCAACTTCATGTGACCGACGGTCAGGACAGGGCGCGCCAGGTGTCGGTGAGGGTGTCGCGGAACTGTCCCACCTGCCGGGCCGTCAGGTCGCGGATCATGTGCCGTTCGAGTGCGCGGATCGGGCCCGCGAGGCCGTCCAGCAGGGCGCGGCCGGCGGGGGTGAGCAGGATCAGCAGCTCGCGCCGGTTGGCGGGGTTGCGCTCGCGGCGGACTAGGCCGCGCGTCTCCAGGGCGCGGACCATGTCGGCCATCGACTGCGCGGTGACGAACGAGTCGCGGGCGAGCTGGGCGGCCGACAGGCCGTCGTGCCGCTCCAGCACGGTGAGCGCCGTGTACTGCAGCGCGGTGATGCCGGCCGGCTTCACCAGTTCCTCCAGCCGCGACCGGACGAGCAGCTCCAGCCGCTTGACCAGGTAGAGCAGCGACGGCGGCGCCTTGCCGTCGGACGGCTCCGGCGGGCCGGCGGTCATCGGCTCTCCCTCGTCGCGGTGCACGGGTCCAGGGTAGGGCATTGACAGGAAACCTGTTGAATGTGAACACTGGCCATCAACAGGATTCCTGTCGATTGTGGGGAGCTATGGAACTGGACGGGAAGGTCGTCGTCGTCACCGGGAGCGGGCGCGGCCTCGGCCTCGCCTACGCCGAGGCCCTGGCGGCCGCCGGCGCCTCGGTCGTGGTCAACGACGTGGACCGGGACGCGGTCGACGCGGCGGTCGGCAAGATCACCGCGGCGGGCGGCACCGCGACCGGGGTGGTGGCGGCGGTCGGCGGCACCGCGGCCGCCGACGAGCTGGTCGGCACGGCCGTCCGGGAGTTCGGGCGGCTGGACGTGCTGGTCACCAACGCGGGCATCCTGCGCGACCGGGTGCTGTGGAAGATGACCGACGAGGACTTCGACGACGTCGTCCGGGTCCACCTGCGCGGCACCTTCACCTGCGCCCGCGCCGCGGCGGCGCGGATGCGCGAGCAGGGCACGGGCGGGCGGATCATCCTGATCTCGTCCCCGGCCGGGCAGCGCGGCAACTTCGGCCAGACCAACTACGCGGCGGCCAAGGCCGGCATCGCGGCGATGGCCCGCACGTGGGCGATGGAGCTGGCCCGGGCGGGCGTCACCGTGAACGCGGTCGTGCCGGTCGCGGCGACCGAGATGACCAAGACGATCCCCGCGTTCGGCCCGGTCATCGAGGAGTCCGAGCGCACGGGCGCGCCGCTGCCGGACTGGCTGCGCAAGGACGAGGGCCTCGGCACCGTCGAGGACGTCACCGGGCTGATCACGTTCCTGGCCTCGGACGCGTCCAAGGACGTCACCGGGCAGGCGATCGGCATCGGCGGCGACCGGCTGGCGCTGTGGGCCCACCCGAAGGAGAAGGCGGTGGCGTTCGCCGACGGCGGCTGGAGCGCCGAGGCGATCGCCGAGCAGTGGAGCACGGGCGTGGGCGCCGAGCCCGAGACCTACGGCATGCCCGCCCCCAAGGCACCGGAGGGCTGACATGGCCGACCTGACGATCGACGTCGAGGCGCTGACCGCCATCGACGTCCACACCCACGCCGAGGTCAGCAAGGACGGGCACGGCTCGCTCAGCCCGGAGCTGTTCGGCGCGTCCGAGGAGTACTTCAAGGCGCACGGGCACCGGCAGCCGACCATCGAGGAGATGGCCGCCTACTATCGCGAGCGGCGCATGGCGGCCGTCGTCTTCACCGTCGACGCCGAGCACGCCACCGGGTGGCCGCGCATCTCCAACGAGGAGGTCGCCGAGGGCTGCGCCGAGCACCCGGACGTCCTCATCCCGTTCGCCAGCATCGACCCGCACAAGGGGAAGGCGGGCGTGCGCGAGGCGCGGACGCTGGTCGAGCAGTACGGGGTGCGCGGGTTCAAGTTCCACCCGAGCATCCAGGGCTTCGCGCCCAACGACCCGATCGCCTATCCGCTGTACGAGGCGATCGAGGAGCTGGGCGTCCCGGCGCTGTTCCACACCGGGCAGACCGGCATCGGCGCGGGCGTCCCGGGCGGCGGGGGCATCCGGCTGAAGTACTCCAACCCGATGCTCGTGGACGACGTCGCGGTCGACTTCCCCGAACTGCGGATCATCCTGGCGCACCCGTCCTTCCCCTGGCAGGACGAGGCCCTCGCGGTCGCCAACCACAAGCCGTACGTGTACATCGACCTGTCCGGGTGGTCGCCGAAGTACTTCCCGCCGCAGCTCGTCCGGTACGCCAACAGCCTGCTGAAGGACAAGGTGCTGTTCGGCTCGGACTACCCCGTCATCACCCCGGACCGCTGGCTCGCCGACTTCGCGAAGCTGGAGATCAAGCCCGAGGTCCGCCCGAAGATCCTCAAGGACAACGCCGCCCGCCTGCTCGGGCTCACCGGCAAGGAGAACGCATGATCACCGCCAACGGGCTCGCCGAGATCAGGGCCCTGGCCGGCAAGGACCTCGGCCACAGCGCCTGGCTCGACATCACCCAGGACCGGGTGAACACCTTCGCCGACGCCACCGACGACCACCAGTGGATCCACACCGACCCCGAGAAGGCCAAGGACGGCCCGTTCGGCGCCGCCATCGCGCACGGCTACCTGACGCTGTCGCTGGTCATCCCGCTGTTCAACGACCTGCTCGGCATCCAGGGCACGAAGATGAGCATCAACTACGGTCTGGAGAAGGTCCGCTTTCCCAGCCCCGTCAAGGTCGGCGCCCGGATCCGGCTCGCCGGGAAGGTCGCCGAGGTGACCGACGTCGCGGGCGACGGCGTGCAGATGGTGTGCGACTTCACCGTCGAGATCGACGGCGAGGCCAAGCCCGCCTGCGTCGCCCAGGCCGTCTACCGCCACTACGCCTGACCCGCCCCACCCCGCCCGGCCCGCCCGGTCGACCGCGCGGCCGGCCGTCCGCACACGCTGCTCAGCAAGAGGAGTGAAACACCGTGCTCAACGCAGGACTCGGGGGATGGCCGGCCAGGCGGGCCGTGATGTCGCCCGGTCGCACCGCCTTCCTCTACCAGGGACGGCCGACGACGTTCGGGGAGGTGCACGACCGGACGGCCCGGCTCGCCGGGCGGCTGCGCGCCGCCGGCGTCGGCAAGGGCGACCGGGTCGCCTACCTCGGGCCGAACCATCCGGCGTTCGCCGAGACGATGTTCGCCGCGCACGTCCTCGGCGCCGTCTTCGTCCCGCTGAACTTCCGGCTGGCCGCGCCGGAGATCGACTACATGCTCGGCCACAGCGGCGCGTCCGTGCTGGTCTACGCGCCCGAGTGCGAGCCGGTCGTCCGCGCGGCCGAGCGGACGCCGGGCACCGTCGTGGCGGTCGGCGAGCCCGCCGACGGCGAACTCGCCTACGAGGAGTGGATCGCGTCCGGCGACGCGACCCCGATCGACACCGAGGTCACCCTCGACGACGTCGCGTGCATCCTCTACACCTCCGGCACCACCGGGCGTCCCAAGGGCGCGATGCTCACCCACGGGAACCTGGTGTGGAACTGCTACAACCTCCTCGTCGGCGTGGACGTCGCCGGTGACGAGGTGACCCTGGTCAGCGCGCCGCTGTTCCATGTGGCGGCGCTCAACCAGTGCCTGCTGCCCACGTTCCTCAAGGGCGGATGCTCGGTCATCATGCCATCGTGGGACGTCGACGCGTGCTTCGACCTCATCGCGCGGCACCGCGTCACCTGGATGTTCGGGGTCACCGCGATGTTCGCCGCGCTCGCGCAGTCGCCGCGGTGGGACGGCGCGGACCTGTCGTCGGTCCGCAGCCTGATGTCCGGCGGGGCGCCCGTGCCCCCCTCGCTCATCCACACCTACCAGGAGCGCGGTCTCGTCTTCTGCCAGGGCTACGGCCTCACCGAGACCGCGCCGGGCGCGACGTTCCTCGAAGCGGCCGAGAGCGAGCGCAAGGCCGGGTCGGCGGGGGTGCCGGTGTTCTTCGCCGGCGTCCGGTGCGTCCGCCCCGACCTGACGGACGTGGAGCCCGGCGAGCCCGGCGAGGTCCTCGTCAAGGGGCCGAACGTGACGCCGGGCTACTGGAACGCCCCGGACGCCACCGCGTCCGCGTTCACCGACGACGGCTGGTTCCGCTCGGGCGACATCGCCCACGTCGATTCCGAGGGCTACTTCTACATCGTCGACCGGGTGAAGGACATGTTCATCTCCGGCGGCGAGAACGTGTACCCCGCCGAGGTGGAGGCGGCGGTCTTCGAGCATCCGGCCGTCGCCGAGGTCGCGGTGATCGGCGTGCCGGACGCCAGGTGGGGCGAGGTGGGCCGCGCGTTCGTGGTCACCGCGCCCGGCGCCGCCCTCGACCTCGCCGACCTGCGGACGTTCCTCGCCGGCCGGCTGGCCAAGTACAAGATCCCCGTGTACCTGGACGTGGTCGACGACCTGCCCCGCACCGGCTCCAACAAGGTCCAGAAGGCACGCCTCCGCGACCGCCCCCTCCCGCCCGCCGCCCGTTGACTCAGCGAAGGGCGTCGGAGATGGGCTTGGCGCCGCCGTGGGCGGTGTAGCCGCCGTCGACGGGGATCTCGGCGCCGCTGATGTAGGACGCCTCGTCGGAGACGAGGAACACGACGAGCGGGGCGACCTCGTCGGCGGTGCCGGGCCGCCCGAGCGGCGTCTGCGCGTCGTTCGCCTCGCGGAACGCCGCCGGGGCGGACGCGGTCATCGGCGTCTCGATGAATCCGGGGTGGACGGTGTTGACGCGGATCCCGGCGCGTCCCAGCTCCGTGCACGCCGTCGCCGACAGCCCGCGCAGCGCCCACTTGCTGGCGGTGTAGGCGACCGGGTAGTGGCCGGTCAGCCCGGCGGCGGACCCGACGTTGACGATCGACGCCCCGGGCTGCATCAGCGGCGCGAGGTGCTGGATGCCGAGCAGCGCGCCCGTGACGTTGACGCGGTGCACCCGCTCCCAGTCGGCCACGGTGACCTCGCCGAGGCGGGCCCGCCAGGTGACGCCCGCGTTGTTGACCAGGCCGTCCACGCGGCCGTGGGTGTCGCGGAGCCAGGCGGCGAGGCCGGCCCAGCCGGTTTCGGACGTCACGTCGAGCCGCCGGTAGACGGCGCCGTCCGGAAGGCCGGCGGGCGCGTCGTCCGCGAGGTCGGTGGCGATGACGGTGGCGCCCTCGCGGGCCAGGGCGGCGGCCTCCGCCGCGCCCTGGCCCTGCGCGGCGCCGGTCACCACGACGACCTTCCCGGCGACCCGGCTCACGGGCGTTCCCGGGTCCGCTTGCGCGCGCGCGGGATCGGGACGGGCGCGGCCCCCGGGACGATCGTGTTGGAGACCGTGCCGATGCCCTCGACGGTGAGCGTGACGGTGTCGCCGGGCTTCAGCGGCGGCGGCTTCTGCTCGCCGCCGCGCCCCCACAGTTCGGCGAGGCAGCCGCCGTTGCCGCAGGTCCCCGAGCCGAGGACGTCGCCGGGACGCAGCCGGGCGCCCCGCGAGGCGTAGGCGACGAGGTCGTCGAACGGCCAGCCCATGTTGGACAGCAGGTCGCGGCCGACGACCTCGCCGTTGACCTCGGCGGTCAGGCCGAGCCGCAGGAACCCGTCCGCGTCGCGGTAGCGCTCCAGCTCGTCGGCGGTGACCAGCCACGGCCCGAGGGTGGTGGCGAAGTCCTTGCCCTTGCAGGGGCCGAGCCCGACCTGCATCTCGCGGGACTGCAGGTCGCGCGCCGACCAGTCGTTGAAGATCGTGTAACCGAAGACGTGGTCGCGCGCCTGCTCGGGCGACAGGTCGGCGCCCGCGCGCCCGATGACCGCCGCGACCTCCAACTCGAAGTCGAGGGCCCGGCAGCCGGGCGGCAGCGGGACGTCGTCGTGCGCGCCGACCATGGCGTGCGGGTTGGAGAAGTAGAACGTCGGCGCGTCGTACCAGGCGTCCGGGACGCCGGACACGCCGTCCACCGCCTTCCGGACGCCCTCGACGTGCTCCTCGAACGCGACGAAGTCCCGCACGGACGGCGGCTCGATCGGCGGCAGCAGCCGGACGTCCGCCAGCGGCACGGCCGGCCCCGTCTCCGGAACCGAACCCGAGGCGACGACGTCGAGCAGGTCGGTGCCGTCCGGGAACGGCAGCACCCGATCGTCTTCCACGGCGCCGCAGCGGCGGACGCCCTGGTGCAGGTAGGTGGCGAGTCGCATGGGGCTCCTAGCGGGTCAGACCGGCGGGGCGACGAACACGCCGCGGTCGGGGTCGTTGAACGACTCCTTGGCGATCAGCTCGTTCATCGGGTTGGCGGTGCCCCACTGGTCGGTGACGTCGGGGTCGGAGAAGTCGTACAGGTGCGGGTGCCAGGCGTCCTCGTCGAGGGTCTCCAGCTCGGTCGTGTACTCGATGGTGTTGCCGTGCGGGTCCAGGAAGTACGAGAAGGTGTTGTCGCCCGCCTTGTGGCGTCCCGGCCCCCAGATCATCCGCACTCCCGCGCGCAGCAGCCGGCCGGTGCCGAACATGTACTCGTCCAGGCCGCGCATCTCGAACGACACGTGGTGCAGGGACGTGTGCGGGCCCTTCGCGATCGCCATGCTGTGGTGCTGCGGGTTGCAGCGCATGAAGTGCATGACCTTGCCCATGTGCGGGGACGTCAGCGTGTCGCTGAGCGCGAAGTCCAGGTGCGTCTCGTACCAGGCGCGGGTGGCGTCGAGGTCGGGGGCGTTCAGCACGACGTGCGACAGCCGGACCGGGACCGCCTCGCGCTCCTCCAGCTTGCGGTGCTCGCGGACGGCGACGTCCGCCGAAACCTCGACCGTGCGGCCGTCGATGTCGAAGAACCGGAACCCGTAGCCGCCGCCGGGCGTGGCCAGCTTCCCGGGCTGGGCGACGATCGTGACGCCGGCCGCGCCGAGCCGCTCGGCGAGGGCGTCGACGTCGGCGGGCGAGGCGGCGCCGAACGACACCAGGTCGAGGCGCTTGTCGTCGGCCTTGCGGAGCCGGACGACGTACTGCTCCGGCGAGCCCTCGGCCGCCAGGAACGAGATGCCGGTGTCGCTCGCGACCTCGGTCAGGCCCCAGACGCCCGAGTAGAACTCGCGCTGCCGGTCGTAGTCGGGGACGGCGAGGTCCACGTGGCGAAGATGGGTGATGAGCCTTTCGGACATCAGTGCTCCTTGAGGTCGAAGAGGGCGACGGCGTTGCCGCCGCGCACGGCGTCCAGGTCGGGGCCGGGCGGCAGCGCGGCGCGCAGCCGGTCGAGCGGGTCGTCCACGCCCATGTCGAAGGGGTGGTCCGAGCCCATGACGACCTGGGACGCGCCCGCCGCCTCGATCAGCGCGCGCAGCGCCGCCGGCTCGTACACCAGCGAGTCGAACCAGATCCGCCGCAGGTAGCCGCTCGGCGGCTCGGCGCAGGTGCGGGACTCGGGACGCACCCGCCAGCCGTGGTCGGCGCGGCCGAGGTAGGTCGGCAGGTAGCCGCCGCCGTGCGCCGCGACGACCTTCAGGCCGGGGTGCCGGTCGAGCACGCCGGAGAAGATCAGATGCGAGAGCGCGACGGCGTTCTCGGTCGGCTGCCCGACGATGTTGGACAGGTAGAACCGGTCGAGCCGCTCGTCCAGCGTGCAGCCGAACGGATGCAGGAACACCACCGCGCCCGACTCGGCGGCCCGCGCCCACAGCGGCTCCAACTCCGGGTCCGACAGCTCCCGGCCGGGGGCGTGCGAAGAGATCTCGACGCCCTTCAACCCGAGCGACAGCGCGTGGTCGAGCGCCTCGACGGCGAGGTCCGGATGCTGGAGCGGGACGAGCCCGAGCCCGTGCAGCCGGTCGGCGGCCTGCGCGCAGTGCGCGGCGGTGGCCTCGTTCGCCATCCGGTACACCGTGCGGGCCAGGTCGGGCGCGGCCCAGTAGTGGTAGTGCGACGGCGACGGGCTGACGACCTGCACATCGACCCCGGCGGCGTCCATGTCGGCCAGCCGCGCCTCGATCCGCGTCAGCCGCTCGAACCGCTCGCCGATCATCTTGCCGCTGGCCTGCAACGACTCGGGGCCGTTGCGGCGCGCGTCCAGCTCCCGGTGCTCGGCGTGGCCGGGCGCGCCAGCGACGGTCTCCTCGATCTGCGGCAGCAGGACGTGCGCGTGCACGTCGACGGTGGGAATGTTCACGGGCGCTCGCTCACAATCGCGCTGATCCGGCCCATCAGGCCGGGGACGTCGGCATCGGGGGACGGGTTCAGCTGCCATTCCCCGAGTTGCACCGACGCCTCGACGACCGCTTTGGCGCGCTCGTACCGCCGGTCCATGAACGCGTCGAACAGCGCCTGGTCGAGACGGTCGGCGCCCAGCAGCAGTTCGGCGAGGACGGCGGCGTCCTCCAGGCACTGCGCCGCGCCCTGCGCGAGGGTGGGCGGGCACGCGTGCGCCGCGTCCCCGATCAGGACGGTGCGCCCCCGGTTCCACGGCCGGTCCACCAGCAGCGACTCGAACCAGGTGTAGTTGATCCGGTCCGGGTCGGTGATGTCGGCGCGGATCTCGTCCCAGGCGCCGCCGTAACCTTCGGCGAGCGCCCGCATGTGCGTCGGCTTGTCGGCGTCCGCGATCGACTCGCGGGGCCGCGCCTTCTCCACCAGGTAGGCGTACATGGTGTCGGGTCCGGTCGGGCAGTACCCGGCGATGAAGCACGGCCCGCCGTAGATCAGGTCGGTGCGCTCGACGTCCTTGGGGCGGCGGGTGTGGATCCGCCAGATGCCCATCCCGGTCGGCTTCGGCGACACGTCGATCCCGAGCAGCCCGCGCACCGCGGAGCGGATGCCGTCCGCGCCCACGACCAGGTCGTACGTGCCGGACGTCCCGTCGGAGAAGCGCGCGGTGACCCGGTCGCCGGAGTCGTCCAGCGCGGTGACCGTCAGGCCGAACCGCGTGGTCGCGCCCGCCTCCCGCACCGCGCCGGCGAGGACCGCCGCCAGCTCGGGGCGGTTCATGCCGAGCGTCGCGGGCAGGTCCGGGCCGCCGGTGCGGGCGTCGGGGATCTCCGCGATCAGGGTCCCGTCGGGGGCGCGCAGCCCCAGCACGTCGAAGGCGTACCCGGACGCGCTGAGCCGCTCCCACACGCCGAGGTCGCGCAGCACCCGCAGCGCGTTGCCCTGCAGCGTGATCCCCGAGCCGAGGGCGGTGATGTCCGGCTGGATCTCCGCGATGTCCACCGCGACGCCGCCCCGCGCCAGCAGGACGGCCAGCGCCGACCCGGCCGTGCCGCCCCCGACGATCAGGACGTTTCCGACTGCTGCCATGCCGACCTCACTTCACCGCGATGGGATTGACGGGGGAGCCGACCGCACCGGTGACCGGGATCGGCCCGGCGGTCAGCCAGAACTCGTACGCGCCGTCGGCCGCGCAGTCGGCGGCGAGGGCGTCCAGGTCCCAGAGCTCGCCGATCAGCAGGCCCATGTTCGGGATCGCGACCTGGTGCAGCGGCTGGAAGGCGTCGTCGAACTCGTTCGGCCGCACCTCGAACCCCCACGTGTCCGTGGCGATCGCCGCGATCTCCGTGCGGTGCAGCCAGCCGGCCGTGGTGAACGACAGGCCCGGCGCGGGACCGCCCGCGTAGTCGCCCCAGCCGTCCCGGCGCGCGCGCGTCAGCTGCCCGGTGCGGACGCACACGATGTCGCCGCGCCCGACCGTCACGCCGTGGGCGTCGATGGCGGCCTGGAGGTGCTCCTCGGTGATCGCGAAGCCGTCGGGCAGCTCACCGTCCTGCCCGGCGACGCGCCCCACGTCCAGCAGCACGCCGCGTCCGGAGACCGGCGCGGCCATGTGCTCGATGCCGGTGACCAGGTCGCCGTCGGACGTCACGACCTTCTCCGCCGGACGGCCGTTCCACGCCTTGCCGTGATCGAAGATGTGGCCGAGGCCGTCCCACTGGGTGGAGCACTGCAGCGGCATCGCGACGACGTCGTCCGCGCCGCCGATGCCGTGCGGGAAGCCCTGGTTGCCGAGCGCGGCGTCCGTCCCGGTGTCCAGCATCGTGTGGACGGGGTTGGTCCGGCGCCGCCAGCCCTTCTGCGGGCCGTTCATGTCGAACCGCTGCGACAGCGAGAACGACACGCCCCGCCGTACCAGCGCGGCGCCCTCGCGCCGCTTCGCCTCGTCGATGAAGTTCACGGTGCCGAGGACGTCGTCGTCGCCCCAGCGTCCCCAGTTGGAGTACTTGGCGGCGGCCTCGGCGATCGCGCCTTCGGGGTCGGACCGGTCGAGCATCACGCCTCCCCTGCGTCGGTGGATTCGGCGACACATCGGTTGCGCTGCGCGCCCAGGCCCGTGATCGAGCCCTCCATCACGTCGCCGGGCCGCAGCAGCCGGCCCCAGTGCATGCCGTTGCCGGCCGGGCTGCCGGTCAGGACCAGGTCGCCGGGCAGCAGCCGGACGGTCTGCGAGGCGTACGCCACCAGCCGCGCCACGCCGAAGATCATGTCCTTGGTGGACTCGTCCTGCATGGCGTCGCCGTTGAGGCGCAGCGTGACCCGCAGGTCGCCGGGGTCGCCGGCGAACGCCGACGGCACGAGGTACGGGCCGAGCGGGGTGAACGTCGGCGGGTTCTTCGCCCGCAGCCAGTCGGTGCCGATCTCCGGCATGTCCCGGCGGAACACCGCCTCGCGCGCCGTCAGGTCGTTCGCGATCGTGTAGGCCGCGACGTGCTCCAGCGCCTCGTCCTCGGACACCCGGTACGCCGGGCGGCCGATCACCGCGGCCAGCTCCAGCTCCCAGTCCGGCTTCTTGCACCAGCTCGGGATGACCACGTCGTCGTACGGGCCCGTCACCGACGACGGCAGCCCGATGAACATGTACGGCTGGTCCTCGGCCGCGCGCCTGTCCATCATCGCCGCGGTCTCCTCGCGCACCTGCTCGGCGGGCCGTCCGCCCTCCGGCTCGTGCGCCACCGCGAGGTCGATGACGTGGGTGCGGTAGTTGGCGCCCGACTGAAGGATCTGGCGCGGCTCGACGGGCGCGTGCACGGCCAGCCCGTCCAGGGGCAGCCATTCGCCGTCGGACTCCGCCGCGGCGTGCAGCAGGGGCAGGACGTCGTCCCAGTGCTCCAGCAGCGCGCGCGTCGAGGCCGCGCGGTCGCCCAGCGCCGGGACGGTGCGCAGGTCCAGGACCCGGCCGCCGGCGACCAGGCCGGCGAACCGCGGGCCGCCCCCGCGGGAGAAGGTGCCGACCGCGAACGGGCCGGACGGTTGCGCATGTGTTTCCACGAGGTTTCCTCTCGATATCTGCCCTAACCTTGGGACACCGGAGGGTGATCTGGGAAATAGATTCCTCGGATGGTGACCATCGACTTGAGTGATAGGTGGACGTCGTGAACCTGGCGAGCCTCGACCTCAACCTGCTCGTCGCGCTGCGCGCGCTGCTCGAAGAGCGCAACGTGACCCGCGCCGGGCAGCGCATCGGCCTGAGCCAGCCGGCCACCAGCGCCGCGCTCGCCCGGCTGCGCCATCACTTCGCCGACGACCTGCTCGTCAGGACGGGCAACGCCTACGAGCTGACCCCGCTCGGCACGGCCCTGCTGGTGCCCTGCGCGACCGCCTGCGGGCTGCTGGAGCGGCTGTTCACCAGCCGCGCCGAGTTCGACCCCGCCACCGAGCGCCGCGAGTTCACGATCATCGCCTCCGACTACGCGATCGCGGTGTTCGGCGCCGCGCTCGCCCGTGCGCTGCACGCCGCCGCGCCCGCGTCCCGGCTGGTGTTCCGGCAGGTCGGCCCGGAGATCACCGACAACACCGACGCGACGCTCAGCGCCGTCGACGGGCTGCTGATGCCGCACGGCGTGGTCAGCGGGTTCCCCACCGTCGAGCTGTACCGCGACGAATGGGTCTGCGTGATCGCCGACGACCATCCCGGCGTCGGCGACCGCATCACCATGGACGACCTGGCCGACCTGCCCTGGGCCGTCTACCAGAGCGTCTACGACGCGCCGGTCGCCCGCCAGCTCAGCATGTTCGGCCTCGAACCGCATGTGGAGGTGTCGGTGCAGAGCTTCCAGCTGCTGCCGAGCCTCGTCGCGGGCACCCGCCGCGTCGCCCTCATCCAGCGCCGCCTCGCCGACCTGGTGAGCCCGATCGCGGACGTCCGCGTCCTGCCGTGCCCGTTCGAGGCGGTGCCCGTCCAGGAGGCGCTGTGGTGGCACCCCGTCCACACCCAGGACGCGGCGCACATCTGGCTCCGCGAGACCGCCGCCCGAGTCGCCGCCGATCTCGGCACCGCCACCCCGCCCGCCCGTGCGTGACACCATGCCCCCATGGACGGGCCGGGGCCGGCCTTTCCACTGTCGGTGTCGTGATCCCGTGCGGATGGGGGCGGAGTGGGCGAGGACGGCCGGGGGCGGCGCCCGGCGGGGATGCTGGAGGACGCCGTGCTGGCCGTCCTGTGGGAGGGCGGGCGCCCGATGAGCCCCGCCGACGTGCAGGCCGTCCTGCCGGGGGAGCCCGCCTACACGACGGTGATGACGACGATGGCGCGGCTGGCCCGCAAGGGGCTGGCCACGCGCGAGCGCGCGGGGCGGGGGTTCGTGTACGCGGCGGCCGTCGACGAGGCGGGCCACACCGCCGCCGCGATGAACGAGCTGCTGCGCCGCCGCCGCGACCGCGGAGCGGTGCTGGCCCGGTTCGTCTCCGAGCTGGCGCCCGAGGACGAGGAACTGCTGCAGCGGCTGCTGCGCGAAGGCGGCGAGGACTGACCGGCGTGCCCGGCCCTACGCCCCCGCATATCCGGTGCACCCCCTCTGAAGTGGGGTTTCCGGCTGATTCGGGGGTATATCCCGGGCCCGGGTGAAGGGAGCCCGGCGCTGACGTTCCGATTACCCCCAGGCTTCTACCATCGCGGTAGTAGCCAGGTCGAGGAGCGAGGGGGCGGTGGGGCCGATGCCACCCGAACCCGACGTGACCGTCGTGGTGATCGTCTACAACGACGCGCCGCGGCTGCCGCGCGCCGTCCGCTCGGCGCTCGGGCAGTCGCTGCCCGGGGTCGAGGTCGTGATCGTCGACGACGCGAGCACCGACGCGACGCCCGCGGTCGCCGCCCGGCTGGCCGCCCGGGCCTCCGGCCGGGTGCGCGCCTTCACCCTCCCGGTGAACTCCGGCGGCTGCGGACGGCCGCGCAACGTCGGCCTCCGGCACGCCGAGGGCCGGTACGTGATGTTCCTCGACAGCGACGACACCCTCGACCGGCACGCCTGCCGGAACATGGTCGCCGCCGCCGACGGCACGGGTGCCGACCTGGTGTCGGGCCGCTGCGTCCGCGTCCTGCCCGACCGCGAGCACGTCTGGTACCCCCGGCTCTACCGGGAGAGCGCCGTCTACGACGGCATCCTCGACAACCCCGGCCTCCTCTACGACACGCTGGCGACCAACAAGTGCTACCGGCGCACGTTCCTCGACCGCGCCGGGCTGCGGTTCGCCGACCGGCTGCACTACGAGGACCTGCTGTTCAGCGCCCAGGCCTATCTCGGCGCCGACCGGATCGCCGTCATCCCGCACCGGGTCTACAACTGGCTGGTGGATCCGCGCGGCGGCGCCCTCTCGATCACCAACCGGCGCGCCGAGCTGAGCGGCTTCGCCGACCGGCTGGAGATCCACCGGCGCATCGACGCGGAACTGCGCGCGCACGGCGCGGACGAGCTCGCGCTGGTCAAGGACGTCAAGTTCGTCAACCACGACCTGCTGCTCTACCTGCGCGAGATGCGCAGCCGCGACCCCTGGCACCGCGAGGCGTTCGCCGGCCTGGCCCGGCCCTACCTCGCCGGGCTGGCCGACGCGGTGTTCGAGTCCGCCGAGAAGATGCCCGCGATCGCCGCGCTGATGATCCGCGAAGGCGACATCGAGGCGGCGCTCGCCGCCGCCGACCACGCGCCGAAGGGCGGCGGCCGGCCGGTCCTGTCGATCGCGCCCGCCGAACGGGACGGGCGCGTCTACTGGACCCGCGACCACCTCGGCACCGCGTCGGCCCGCCGCGTCCTGGACATCACCGGCCTCGGCGTGCACTCGGCGCCGCTCGGCGACCTGGTGCTCGGCGGACGGGTCACCGCGATGCGCCGCGACGGCAGGGCCCTGCGCATGTCGGGCACCGTCGTCAACCCGCTCGGCCGGATCCCCGAGGACGCCGAGCTGGGCGGCCGGCTGGAGATCCGCGACCGCCGCCGGCCCCGCCGCGCGTTCCGCGTGCCGGCGACCGTGCGCCGGGAGAACGGCCGGATCGCGTGGGAGACGGTGTTCCTCCCCTCCCGCGTGATCCGCCCGATCGGCCTGGTCGACCAGACGTGGGCGCTCTGGCTGCGGCTGACCGCCGGCGACACCGCGGTCGAGGTGCGGCTGACCTCCGAGGGCACCGCGCACTGCGGCCTCGCCGTGCCCGTCCGCCCCCGCCTGACCCGCGCCGCCGGCGACCGGCTGGAGGCCTACGTCGCCGCCACCGGCGAGCTCGCGCTGCGGATGGCGGCCGGGCGCTGGCCCGCCCGCGTCACCCTGCCCGCGCTGCGCCGGGTGGCCCGGACGGGCGCCGGGCGGCGCTGGTGGCGGCGGGCCGTCCGGGCCGAGCGCAGGCTGCGCGAGCGGTGCACCGCCCGCCGGACGAAGATCGCCGTGTTCAACCGGGTGCTGGTCCGGCTGCCGGTGCGCAAGGGCACGGTCGTCTTCGAGAGCCGCCTCGGCGCCCGCTACTGCGGCGACCCCAAGTACATCTACCGGGCGCTGCGCGACAGCGGCGCCCCCTACCGGGCCGTCTGGTCCTACCGCGACACCCGGCGCGGCTTCCCCGACGAGGCGCCGCTGGTCAAGCGCGGATCTTGGGCCTACTACCGCGCGCTCGCCCGCGCCGAGTTCTGGATCGACGACCGGAGCCTGCCCGGCGAGCTGAGAAAGCGCCCGCAGACCACCCACATTCAGGCGCAGGGCCCGGCGCCGGTACCGGTCGGCCCGGACGAGCCGTCCGCCGAGCCCGGCGCCGGGCGAGGCCGGTACGACCACGTCGTCGTCCGGTCCGAGCACGACGTCCGCGCGGCGGCGACCGCCCGGCCGCTGCGGACCGGCTGCCCGCGCAACGACCCGCTGATCAACGGCGGCGATCCGCGCGAGACGGCGGCGGTGCGGCGGCGCCTCGGGCTGTCCGGCGACCGCCGTTCCGTCGTGCTGTACGCGCCCGCGTTCCGCCCCGGCGAGGACGGCCGGCCCGCCAGGCCGTTCGAGGTCCCCTTCCCGCTGGAACGGTTCGCCCGGGAACTCGGCGACTCGCACGTCCTGCTCGTCCGCGCCCCCGGCCCCGGCACCGCCGTCGTCCCGCCCGGAATGGACGGCGCCGTGATCGACGCGGGGGCGGTGCACGACGTCGCGCCGCTGATGCTGTTGTCGGACGCGCTGGTCACCGACCATTCGCCGGTCCTGTTCGACTACGCGCTGCTGGACCGTCCGATGATCTTCTACACGCCGGACGCCGCGGGCCGCGCCGGCCCTCCGGCGCCGGAGCCCGGCCCGGTCGTCACCGGCGAGGACGCGCTGCTGGCCGTGCTCGCAGACCTGGACGGCGTCCGCCGCGAGCACGCCGCCGCCCGGCGCCGGTTCGCCGAGCGGCACGGCGAGTACGACACCGGAACCGCCGCCAAGGCGATCGTCGACCGGTTCTTCACCGGTGGCGGGCGATGACCGCGCGATTCACCGGTGTGTCACCGGCTACGGGGGCGGGACGGTGCCGAGCGCGGCGCGGAGCGCCTCCGTGGTCGCCCGCCGGGCCTCGACGGCGACGGGAAGGACGTGGTCGAGCCCGAAGAAGCCGTGGAAGGCCCCGTCGAACCGGCGGGCCTCCACCGGGACACCGGCCTCGGCCAGCCGCGCCGCGTACGCCTCTCCCTCGTCGCGCAGGGGATCACACTCGGCGGTGAGGACGAAGGCCGGCGGTAGATGGGACAGATCCCGGGCCCGCAGCGGTGAGGCGTACGGGTGGTCCGCGTCCGACGGGTCGGTGAGGTACTGCTCCCAGTACCAGCGCATGTGCGCCGCCGTCAGGAACCCGCCCTCGGCGTGCTCCCGATAGGACGCGGTGTCCTGCCCGGCGTCGGTCACGGGGTAGACCAGCAGCTGGAACGCGATCGGCGGACCCGCGTGGTCGCGGGCCGCGAGGCACGCGACCGCGGCGAGCGCGCCGCCCGCGCTGTCGCCCGCCACCGCCAGCCGGCCCGGGTCCCCGCCGAGCGCCGCCGCGTTCGCGTGCGCCCAGGCCACGGCGGCCCGCGCGTCCTCGACGGCGGCGGGGAACGGGTGCTCGGGCGCCAGCCGGTAGTCGACCGAGACCACGATCGTGCCGGCGCCGGACACGAGGATCCGGCAGAAGCGGTCGTGGCTGTCCAGCCCGCAGAGGGTGAAACCGCCGCCGTGGAAGAAGACGGTGACCGGGTGCGGGGCGGCGCCGTCCGGCCAGTAGATCCGGACGGGCGGGCCGGTGCCGCCGAGGACGCGGTCCTCGGTGCGGGCGACGGGGACCGGTGCGAGGTCGGGACGGGGCGCGGCGGCCAGCAGCCGCCGCGCCTGCGCCGCATCGGTGACCTCGGCGCCGATCGCGGGGAAGCCCGCCGTCATCGCGGCGGCGATCCTCTGCGCGCGGGGGGCGAGGGGCATGGTCAGCCGGCTGCCTGCGCCATCATCACGACCTCGCCGGCCGTCCAGCCGCCGTCCACCGCGAGCTCGGCGCCGGTCACGTAGGCCGCCGCGTCCGAGACCAGGAAGGACACCGCCTCGCCGATCTCCGCGGGCACGCCGACCCGGCCGAGGGCGGCGAGCGGGAAGCCGCCCTCGCCCTGCGTGGCGTGCTCGGCGGTCATCGGCGTGTAGGTCATGCCGGGGTGCACGGAGTTGACCCGGATCCGGTGCCGGCCCAGCTCCGTCGCGGCGATCTTGGTGAGGCCGCGCACGCCCCACTTGGACGCGCCGTACCCGGAGGTCAGCGGCAGCGCGGTCAGCCCGGCGGCGGAGGAGATGTTGACGATCGAGCCGCCGCCCGCCGCCTTCATCGGCTCGATGACCGCCTGCAGGCCGAGGAACACCCCGAACAGATTGATCTTGAGCACCTTCTCGAAGTACTCCGGGGACTCGTTCTCGATCAGCGAGTTCGACGCGATCCCGGCGTTGTTGACCAGCCCGTCGATCCGGCCGTAGGCGTCGAGCGCCGCCGCGGTGACGGCCTGCCAGCCGTCCCGGTCGGTGACGTCGTGCCGGACGAACAGCCCGCCGACCTCGGCCGCGGTCCCGGTGCCCGGCTCCTCCAGCAGGTCGGTGACGACGATCTTCGCGCCGTCCCGCGCCATCCGCGCGGCGGCCGCGGCGCCCAGCCCGCGGGCCCCGCCCGTGACGATCACTACCTTGTCCTGCAGTCCGGACATGATTCTCTCCCTGCTCTGACGTGCGCTTTCCTCACAACATATTCCAATTTGGAACATCTTCGTCGGGCGGTGACGTGCCAGGCGCCCGCGGATGGCTACGCTGGGCGCCATGGCGCTGCCCTCCGAACCGTCCGGTGAACGGCTGCCCGCCACGGCCTGGGCCGTGCTCGGCATCCTGTCCTTCGGCGAGGGGCTGACCGGCTACGAGATCCGCCAGTGGGCCGAGCACATCCTGCGGTTCTTCTACTGGAGCCCCGCGATGAGCCAGATCTACACCGAGCTCAAGCGGCTGGAACGCGTCGGATACGCCGAGTCCCGCATGGGCACCGCGGCCGACGGCCGGTCCCGGCGCGTCTACACCATCACCCCGGCCGGACGCGACGCGCTCGCCGGCTGGGTCGAGCGGGCGCCGGTCGAGCCGCCCGTCCTCAAGCACGGGACGGCCCTGCGCGTGTGGCTCGGGCACCTGGCCACCCCCGAGCGGCTGCGGCAGATCGTGACCGAGCACCGCGACGACGCCCAGCGGCTGCTGGAGGAGGCGGAGTACTCCCGCACGTACGCCGCGTCCGTCTCCGGCTGGGCCTACCCCGAGCTGGTGGCGCGCTGGGCGACCCGCTACTACGCCGCCGAACGCGACCTGGCCGACCAGATGCTCGCCGACCTGGACGAACTGCTCGCGTCCGGGCGGGCCGTCCCGCCGGCCGGCACGCCCACGCAGGCCCCCGGCTGATCACGCCCGCGCCCGCAGCCGCCGCTTGACGACCTTCCCGCTCGCGTTGCGGGGCAGCTCGCCGACGACGTGGAAGTGCCGGGGCACCTTGAAGTTGGCGAGCCGCTCGCGCAGCCAGCCGGCCAGCTCCCCACGGTCGATCCGCTCGCCGTCCCGCAGCACCAGGAAGGCCGCGCCGACCTCGCCGAGCCGCGCGTCCGGCACCCCGACGACCGCCGCGTCCGCGACCGCCGGATGCCGGACGAGCACGCTCTCGATCTCCGCCGGGTAGGCGTTGAAGCCGCCGACCACGAACATGTCCTTGAGCCGGCCGGTGACGGTCAGGTAGCCGCGCTCGTCCAGCCGCCCGCAGTCGCCGGTGCGCAGCCAGCCGCCGGAGTCGATCGCCTGCGCGGTGGCGTCCGGATCGTCCAGGTAGCCCTTCATGACGTTGTAGCCGCGGACCAGGATCTCGCCGGTCCCGCCGGGCGGCAGCGGCCGGCCGTCCGCCCCGGCGATCCGGATCTCGGTGCCGGGCAGCGCGGGGCCGGTGGTGCGCGCGACGGTCTCGGCGTCGGCGTCCACCGGGCAGACCGACGCCACGCCGCACGCCTCGCTCAGCCCGTAGGCGGTGAACACGTCCGGCACCCCGAGGTCGGTGCGGATCCGGCGGACGAGGCCGACCGGCACGTCGGCCGCGCCGGTCCCCGCCAGCCGCACCGCGTGCGGGGGCCGGCCGGGCAGCGCGAGCAGCGCGGAGAAGACCGTCGGCGGGCCCATCAGGACGGTGACCCGCTCGCCGGCCAGCCGGCGGGCCGCGCGCTCCGCGTCGAACACCGCCTCCGGCAGCATCGTCGCGCCGTTCAGCAGGCACGCCAGCACGCCCGCCTTGTAGCCGAAGGTGTGGAAGAACGGGTTGATCAGCAGGTACCGGTCGCCGGGCCGGAGCGTGGCGACCTCGCTCCAGGCCCGGAAGACCCGGAGCGTCTGGCCGTGCGTCGACATCGCGCCCTTGGGCCGTCCGGTGGTGCCGGAGGTGAAGACGATGTCGCAGACGTCGCCGGGACGGACCTGCCCGGCCCGCTCGCGCGCCTCGCCGGCGCTGACGCCGGCGCCGCCCGCGAGGTGGCCGGCCCAGCTCACGGCGGTCCCGTCCGGCTCGCCCGCCAGCAGCACGACCAGGCGCAGATCGGGCAGCTCGGCGCCTGACCCGGCCAGCATCGCCGGGTAGTCGTTGCCGAGGAACCCGCGCACGGTGAACAGCGCGGCCGCGCGGCTGCGGCGCAGGATGTCGGCGGCCTCGGCCGCCCGGTAGCGGGTGTTGAGCGGCACCAGCACCGCGCCCGCGCTCACCAGCCCGAGCGCCGCGACGATCCACTCCGCGCTGTTGGGCGCCCAGATCGCCACCCGGTCGCCGGGCCGGACGCCGGCGCCGATCGCCGCCCGCGCCGACGCCTCGACATCGGTTCCGAGCTGCGCGAACGTCCGCCGGACCGGGCCCTGCGCGGTCTCGGCCGCCAGCGCCTCGCGGTCGCCGTGGACGCGGGCGGCGTGCCGGACGAGCGCGGGGATCGTGGCGGGGGCCGGCTCGGCCGGCAGGTCGGGCGGCAGGTCGGGCGGCAGGTCGGGCGGCAGGTCGGGCGGCATGGTCTGCTCCTTCGGGCCGGACGGGGGAGCCGGGCGCCTTGACATGGAACCACAGGGATGCTTCTAATCGGAATGTTTCTATTAGAAATATATCGGTTCGATGTATGGAGGGCGCATGGCGGCGCACGCGGTGACGGACGGGACGGCGGCGCGCGCGGGCGCGGGCCCGGTGCCGGGGGAGCGGATGCGCCGGGTCCTCGGCGCGTTCTGCACGGGAGTCGTGGTGGTCACGGCCATGGACGGGGACGAGCCGGTCGGCATGGCCTGCCAGTCGTTCTCGTCGCTGTCCCTGGACCCGCCCCTGGTCTGCTTCTGCCCGGGCGCGGCGTCCACCACCTGGCCGCGCGTGCGCGCGGCCGGCCGGTTCGCGGTGAACGTGCTCGCCGCGGACCAGGGCGGGCTGTGCCGGGCGATGGCGGGCCGGGACAAGTTCGCCGGCGTCGCCTGGACGCCGGGCCCGGGCGGCTCGCCGCTGCTGGACGGCGCACTCGCCTGGATCGAGGCCGACATCGAGCGGGAGCTGCCCGGCGGCGACCACTCGATCGTGGTCGGCCGGGTCCGGGACCTGGCCGCCGTCCGCGCCGCCCGGCCGCTGCTGTTCTTCCGCGGCACCTTCGGTCATTTGCTCGCGAGGTGAGCGCGGTGCGGCGGCGGGCCGCCCGGTGTTAGCGCTTCGCGGACCCGGCGGCGAGTTCGTCCAGGTCGGCGAGCATCTGGCGGGTGAGCTCCCGCTCGGCCTCGTAGTAGCGCTGGGACCAGCGCAGCACCAGCTCCGGGTACGCCCACTCGGCGACCTCGGCGGCGCCCCCGGCGTCGGCCGCCGCGCGCCGGCTCATCTTCTCGGCGTAGTCGCCGTGCTGTTCGAGGATCTCGCGGAGCCGGGCCGGTTCCATCAGGTGGCCGAGCCAGGTGCGGAGCATCACGCCGTGCTTGAGGACGGGCGGCTCGACCGGCGCCTCGCGCGCCCAGCGCGACACCGCGGCCATGCCCTCCTCGGTGATCGCGTAGACGCGCTTGCCCCGGGTGCTCTCGGTCAGCTCGACGCGGGACGTGGCGAACCCGAGCCTCTCCAGCCGCTTCAGCTCGCCGTAGATCTGGCTGTAGGAGGGGCTCCAGTAGAAGAACTTCAGGCTCCAGTCGGCCCACTTCTTCAGGTCGTAGCCCGACAGCTCCTCGCCGAAGGACAGCAGCCCGAGCACGGCCCAGCTGGTCGGCGGGAGGTTCGGCGCCCCGTCCTTCGGCGCCCCGTCCTTCGCCACCTCGTCCTTCGCCGTGCCGCGCGTCGCCCTGCCCTTCGGTGCCGTGTCGCTCACCCGGCCAGCGTACTGGTCGCCGCATGCCGGACGGTCATGTGGCGGCACGGCAATATATCTGTTAGGAATATTTCGAATCGGAATAACTGGAGGACCCCGATGCAGTTCTCGATGATCTTCGAGGCCCAGCTGGCGAACCCCACCCCCGAACGCGAGCGGCAGTTGCTGCTCGACAGCGTCGACCAGGCCGTCCACGGCGAGGAGATGGGCTTCGACCGCGTCTGGGCCGTGGAGCACCACGGGCTGGAGCGCTACGCCCACATGACCGCGTCCGAGGTCTTCCTCAGCTGGGTCGCGGCGCGGACGTCCCGGATCCGCATCGGGCACGGCGTGATCTGCATGCCGTTCAACTACAACCACCCCGTCCGGGTGGCCGAGCGGGTCGGCATGCTGGACGCGCTGTCGGGCGGCCGGCTCGACGTCGGCGGCGGGCGCGGCTCCACCCGGATGGAGATGGGGATGTACGGCGTCGAGCCGTCCGCGACCTACCCGCAGATGGAGGAGTCGCTGCGCTTCCTCGCCAACGCGTGGCGCAAGGACGAGGTCGACTGGCACACCGACCTGCTGGACGTCGGCCCGGCGAAGATCCTGCCGCGTCCCGTGCAGACGCCGCACCCGCCGCTCTACATGGCCTGCTCGAAGCGCGACACCGTCAGGCTCGCCGCCGCGCTCGGCGTCGGCGCGCTGGTGATGGGCTTCGCCGGGCCCGAGGAGGTCAAGGAGATGTACGACCTCTACTGGGACACCGTCCGCACCCGCACCCCGGAGCGGCTCGTCACCACCGACACCACGGACAGGTTCGTGGCGCTGTGCCCGACGATCGTGCTGGACGACGGCGACCGCGCCCTGCGCATCGGCGCGCGCGGCCAGCGGTTCTTCGCCGAGTCCATCGCGCACTGGTACGGCCACGGCCCCGCACCGGCCGAGGACACCGAGGACGACGACAACATCGCCGCGCTCGCCCGCGACAAGGAGGCGCTGGTCGCCAAGCTCAACGAGGCGAACATCCCGGCGCGCCCGCAGGACACCGGCACCTTCAACGCCGAGCACGCTTACGGCACCGCCGAGGACGCGATCGAGTACGTCCAGCGGCTCGCCGGCATCGGAGTGGACGAGATCATGTGCCTGATCCAGATGGGCACCGTCCCGCAGGAGGTGTGCATGGAGACGATCCGGCAGTGGGGCGAGACGGTCATCCCGCACTTCCGCGCCGCCGAGCGCGCCGCCGAGCGGGCCGGGTCTCGCGGATGAGGCTCGACGGGAAGGTCGCGGTCGTCACCGGCGCCGCGCGCGGGCAGGGCGAGGCCGAGGCGCGGATGTTCGCCGGGGCCGGGGCCCGTGTCGTGCTCACCGACGTCCTGGAAGCCGAGGGCGCGGCGGTGGCGGAGTCCCTCGGGGACGCCGCCCGGTTCGTCCGGCACGACGTGACGTCGTCCGGCGACTGGGAGCGGGTCGTCGCCGTTGCCGCAGAGGCGTTCGGCGGCGTGGACGTGCTGGTCAACAACGCCGCCGTCTGGCGCACCGCCCCGGTCGCCGGCGAGACCCGCGAGAACTTCGAGGAGATCCTGCGGACCAACCTCGTCGGCCCGTTCCTCGGCATCCAGGCCGTGGTGCCCGCGATGCGCGAACGAGGCGGCGGCTCGATCGTGAACATCTCCTCGACGGCCGGCCTGCGCGGCATCCGCGGCCATTCCGCCTACGGAGCGAGCAAGTTCGGGCTGCGCGGTCTGACCCTCTCGGCGGCGCTCGACCTGGGCGCCGACGGCATCCGCGTCAACTCCGTCCACCCCGGCGTGATCGACACCCCGATGATCGCGAGCATCGGCGTCGAGCGCGGCGCCGGAAAGGCGCCACGCGTCCCGCTGGGCCGGGCCGGCATCCCCGAGGACGTCGCGGGCCTCGTCCTCTTCCTCGCCTCGGACGCCTCCGCCTACATCACCGGCGCCGAACTCGCCGTAGACGGCGGCCTGAGCACCGGCTGACCCCGTCCGTCTCGTTGACGTGCCGCGAGTCGTCGTTATGGGCAGCAGCGCCACAACGACGACTCGCCGCGACTCGACGTCGTTAGCGGGCGAGCAGTTGGTGGCGTAGGCGGGCCTCGGTGCGCCCGTCGATGCCGAGGCCGACGCGCAGGTAGCGGTCGAGCGTGCCGTAGGAGCGGCGGACCTGGTCGAGCGCCGCGTCCAGGTAGTCGGCCCGCACCTCCTGGATCGGGACGAGCAGGTCAGCGTCCTGCATGTACCCGGCCGCCTTCAGCTGCGCGCGGGTGGCCGCGTCGGCGTCCCACCGGTAGTCGTTGGACTGCAGGTAGTCGTACCGGGCGGTCTTGTCCGGGACGCCGAGCGCGCGCAGCAGCAGGTAGCTCGTCCAGCCGGTCCGGTCCTTGCCGCTCGTGCAGTGGAAGACCAGCGGCGTCCGCGACCGGTCGGCGATGTCGCGCAGCGTCCGGCCGAAGGCCGCGCGCGAGCCGGCGTCGCCGACGAAGCTCCGGTACAGCACGCGCATGATCTCCGCGCCGCGCCCGCCGCCGAGCACGGCCTCCTGCTTGGCGGGGTCCTTCGAGCCGATCGCGGCGTTCACGGCCGCGTACATGCCGGTGTCGGAGACCGGCCGGGCCGTCACCGAGAGCCCCGGCGGGAGCCGGTCCGCGCCGTCGCCCGCGACCTCGCCCGGCGTGCGGAGGTCGACGACCTCGCGGATGCCGAGCCGGCCGAGCGCGCCGAGGTCGGCGTCCGTCGTGCGGTTCAGCGCGTCGGTCCGGAAGACGAGGCCGGGCCGGACGCGCGCGTGCGAGACCGTCCGGTATCCGCCGAGGTCACGGAAGTTGACGGTGCCCTGCAGCGCGTCCTGCGCCGGCCCGGCGGCCGCCGGGACGGGCGCCGCCGCGACCGCGGCGGGGGAGGCGAGCAGGCCGCCGGCCGCGATGAGCGCGGCGACGCCCGCGCCACGAATCGAAGGCATGGGGATCCTCCTGGAAGGGGGTGAGAGGTGGCTCGCACCGTAGGAACCCCTGCCGTGCGCGCTTGCGCGCTTTCCCGATGAGCGGGAGACCGCCTCCCATCAGCGCAGCCGCGGGTGCGGGCCCGCGGTGAACAGGGCCCGCCGCACGTCGCGGGCGGTGGTGAGCAGCGGCGGGACGATCCGGCGCGCGTCGATCCGGGCCGGCGGGCCGCAGACGGAGATCGCCGCGGCGGCGCGCCCGGTGGCGTCGCGCAGCGGCGCGGCGACGCAGGACACGCCCCGGTGGCCCTCCTCGCGGTCGAACGCGACGCCGTGGTCGCGGATGTAGGCCAGCTCGCGGCGGAGCGCGCCGGGGTCGGTGATCGTGAACTTGGTGCGGGCGGGCAGCCCGGCGGCGAGCGTCTCGGCCAGCTCGTCCTCGCCGGCGAACGCCAGCAGCGCCTTGCCGGCGCCGGTGCAGTAGGCGGGCTGCCGGCCGCCGAGCCGGGACGGCACGCGCTCCTCCGTCCCGTCGCCGATCTTCTCCAGGTAGACGATCTCGGGGCCGTCGAGCACGGCCAGGTGCACCAGCGCGCCGGTCGCCTCGTGCAGCCGGCGCAGGTGGGGCAGGGCCGTCTCGCGCAGCCGGTTCTGGTGGACCGCGAGCGCGCCGAGTTCGAGCAGGCCGAGGCCGAGCCGGTAGCGCGACCCGGTGCGCTCCAGGGCGCGCAGCTGGACGAGCTGGTCGAGGATGCGGTGCACCGACGACCGGGGCAGCCCGGTGCGCCGGACCACCTCGCTCATCGACAGCTCGGGGCTCGTGCTCGTGAAGGAGTACAGGATGCGCGCCGCACGGGCCAGCATCGAGGTCTCCAGGGGCGGCTCGGTCGCCGCGGCGGGTGCCGGCATGGGCTGATTCCTCCCGGCTTGTCTCCCGCTCAGCGGGAAGTTGTTATTTCTAATTGGAACACCACGCCTAGCGTGCACGCAACACCCGCGTGAGCCGGATCACCCGGAACGGCCGCCGGGGGACCGGTGTCCGAGCAAGGAGCGACCATGAGCGAGCAGGTTCTGGAGGCGGTGCGCGACCTCGTGCCCGCGATCGCGGAACGGGCCGGCGACGCCGAGGAGGCGCGCCGGGTCCCGGAGTCCACGATCAAGGAGCTGGCGGGGACGGGGTTCTTCCGGCTGCTGCAGCCGAAGGCGTTCGGCGGCCACGAGGCCGACCCGGTCACGTTCTACACGGCCGTCCGGGAGATCTCCGCGGCCTGCGGGTCCACCGGCTGGGTCGCCTCGGTGGTGGGCGTGCACCCCTGGCAGCTCGCGCTGTTCCCGGCCCGGGCGCAGGAGGAGGTGTGGGGCGCCGACCCCGACACGCGCATCTCCTCGTCCTACGCGCCGACCGGGAAGATCACGCCGGTGGACGGCGGGTTCCGGGTGAGCGGGCGGTGGAGCTTCTCCTCCGGCTGCGACCACGCCGGCTGGGTGCTCCTCGGCGGGCTCGTCCCCGGGCCCGACGGCAACCCGGTCGACATGCGGACGTTCCTGCTGCCGCGCGCCGACTACCGGATCGACGACGTGTGGCACACGATCGGCCTGCGCGGCACCGGCAGCAACGACATCGTGGTCGAGGACGCGTTCGTCCCCGAGCACCGGACGCTGAGCTTCACCGACACCTCCGCGTGCGCCTGCCCCGGCCACGAGGTCAACAAGGCGCCGCTGTACAGGCTGCCGTTCGCGGCGGTGTTCTCCACGACGATCAGCATGCCGATCGCGGGCATCGCGCAGGGCGCTCTGGACGCCTACCTGAAGGCGACCCGCGAGCGCATCCGCGTCTCCTACGGCGGCCAGAAGGTGGCCGAGGACCCGCACGCGCAGGTCCGCATCGCCACCGCCGCCGGCGAGATCGACGCCGCGTGGACGCTGATGGAGCGCAACATCCGGGAGCTGATGGCGGCGGCCGAGGCGGGGGAGGAGTACCCGCTGAGGCTGCGGCTGCGCACCCGCCGCGACCAGGTCATGGCGACCGCCCGCGCGATCCGGGCCATCGACCTGCTGTTCGAGAACGCGGGCGGCCACGCCCTCAAGGAGGGCCACCCGGTGCAGCGCGGCTGGCGCGACGCGCACGCCGGGCGCGTCCACGCCGTCAACGACCCCGAGCGGGCGCTGACCCTCTACGGCATGGGCGCGCTGGGCCTCGAGGTGACGGACACGATGATATGAGCGGCCCGGACCCCGCGGCCGGGTTCCGGGACGTGCTCGGCCGGTTCGCGTCCGGCGTCACCGTCGTCACGTCCGTGGACGGCGACGGGCGGCCCGCGGGCCTGGCCTGCCAGTCGTTCGCGTCGCTGTCGCTGGACCCGCCGCTGGTGATGTTCTGCGTGGCCCGCACGTCCACGAGCTGGCCGCGCATCGCCGCGACCGGCCGCTTCGCCGTCAACGTCCTCGCCGAGGACCAGCGGGACGTGTGCCGGGCGTTCGCCGTGAGCGGCGCCGACAAGTTCGCCGGCGTCGGCTGGACGGCCTCCCCGCACGGCACCGCGCACCTTGACGGGGCGCTCGCCGCGATCGACTGTGCGATCGAGGACGTCCACGAGGCCGGCGACCACCTGATCGTGGTGGGCGCCGTCCGCGAGCTGCACGACCGGCGCGACGACGGCCCGCTGCTGTACTTCCGCGGCGGGTACGCCGCCGGCGCCTTCCACTAGCCGGAGAAGGGACCCATGCAAGCAGAACACGAGTACGACGTCGTGGTGGTCGGCTCCGGCGCGGGCGGGCTCACCGCGGCGGTCACCGCCCGGGCGCATGGCCTGACCGCGCTGGTGGTGGAGAAGACCGAGCGGTACGGCGGGTCGACGGCCCTGTCCGGCGGCGCGGTCTGGATCCCGAACAACCTCTACCTGGAGGAGGCCGGTCAGCGCGACACCCTGGAGAACGCGCGCGCCTACGTGGACGCAACGGTCGGCGACCGGGTGCCGGGCGAGCGCAAGCACGCCTACCTGACGCGCGGCCCGGAGATGCTGCGCTTCCTGCGGGACCGGACGCGCTGGGTGCGGTTCGAGTACACGCCGGGCTACTCCGACTACTACCCGGAGGCGCCCGGCGGGAAGCCGGAAGGCCGGTCGGTCGAGCCCTGCATCGTCGACGGCCGCAAACTCGGCCCCGAGTTCGCCAGGATGCGCCGCGCCGGGCTGCCGACCTACGGGATGACGATGACGTCCGCCGACTTCGGCAAGCTCAACATGGTCACGCGGACGTGGAAGGGCAAGCGGACGGCGATGCGCGTCGGCCTCCGCGCGGTCGGCGTCCTGCTGACCGGCCGGAGGCTGCTGTCGCTCGGCGAGGCCCTGGTCGCCCGGCTGCGGCTCGCGCTGGCCGAGGCGGGCGGCGAGCTGTGGCTGTCCAGCCCGTTCCAGGACCTGGTCGTCGAGGACGGCCGGGTCGCCGGGGTCACCGTCCGGCGCGGCGGCCGGGACGTGACGGTCCGCGCGCGGCGCGGCGTCGTCCTGGCGGCGGGTGGCTTCTCCCACGACCAGGCGCTGCGCGAGCAGTACCTCCCGGCCCCGACCAGCACGGAGTGGACGCACGCCGCCGAAGGCCAGACCGGCGACACGCTGCGCGCCGGGCAGCGGCTCGGCGCCGCCGTCGACCTGATGGACAGGGTGTGGGGCGCGCCGTCCGTCCCGACCCCGGACGGCCGGCTGTTCTTCCTGGTCGCCGACCGCGCCATCCCGTCGATGGTGATCGTGGACGGCACCGGGGAGCGGTACGCGCGCGAGTCGCTGCCGTACCACGAGTTCGTCGACCGGATGTACGAGCGCGGCATGCCCGCGATGGACTCCTGGATGATCATCGACGCGCGCGCCAAGGCCCGCTACGTGTTCGTCGGCCTGTTCCCCGGCCGGCCGTTCCCGAAGAAATGGCGGGAGAGCGGCTTCCTCAAGACGGGGGACACGCCCGCCGACCTGGCCGCGCAGATCGGCGTCCCGCCCGGCCGGCTCGAGGCGACCTTCAAGCGGTTCAACGAGTTCGCGCGCGCGGGCAAGGACGCCGACTTCGGGCGCGGCGACAGCGCCTACGACAACTACTACGGCGACCCGACGCTGCCGAACCCGAACCTCGCGCCGCTGGAGAAGGGCCCGTTCTACGCGGTGCCGGTCGTCCCCGGCGACATCGGCACCAAGGGCGGCCTCGTCACCGACGCCGACGCCCGTGTACTGCGCGCGGACGGGTCCGCGATCGAGGGCCTGTACGCGACCGGGAACTGCTCGTCGGCGGTGACCGGCGAGACCTACCCGGGCCCCGGCGCCACCATCGGCCCCGCCATGACGTTCGGCTACGCCGCCGCCACCCACATCGCCACCCGGGCAGCCACCGTCCAGGCCGCCGGCGACGAGCCGGCCACGCAAGGAGGCACATCATGAACCACCGCGTCATCGAGGCCGCACCCCCGCCGGAGCGGTTCGCCCGGGGCTGGCACTGCCTCGGCCTTGCCGACGCGTTCCGCGACGGCAAGCCCCACGCCGTCGAGGCGTTCGGCACCAAGCTCGTCGTGTTCCAGGGCGAGAACGGCGGGCTGAACGTCCTCAACGGCTACTGCCCCCACATGGGCGGAGACCTGACCCAGGGCACCGTCAAGGGCGACGCCATCGCCTGCCCGTTCCACGACTGGCGCTGGGGCGGCGACGGCAAGTGCGCGGGCATCCCCTACGCCAAGCGGGCGCCGCGCGGCGCCCGGACCCGCGCGTGGCCGGTGCTGGAGGAGAACAAGCAGCTGTTCGTCTGGAACGACCCGCAGGGCAACCCGCCGCCGCCCGAGGTGACGATCCCGCGGATCGAGGGCGCGTTCAGCGACGAGTGGAGCGGCTGGACCTGGAACACGCTGCGGGTGGACGGCTCGCACTGCCGCGAGATCGTCGACAACGTCGTGGACATGGCGCACTTCTTCTACATCCACTACGCGCTGCCGACCTACTTCAAGAACGTCTTCGAGGGCCACGTCGCCGCCCAGTACTTCGACGGGACGTCCCGCGACGACGCCTACCTGGGGTTCGTCCCGGGCCCGCCGCAGAAGATCGACCAGAAGTCCGAGGCCGCGTACTACGGCCCCTCCTACATGATCGACTACCTCTGGAACAAGGCGGCGGACATGACGGTCGAGACCGTCCTGATCAACTGCCACTACCCGATCAGCCCGACCTCCTTCATGCTCCAGTGGGGCGTGATCGTGAAGAAGTTCCCCGGCATGTCCGCCGAGGAGGCCGACGCGACGGCCGCGCAGGTCGCCGAGGGCGTCGGGCTCGGCTTCATGCAGGACGTCGAGATCTGGAAGAACAAGGCCGCCATCGACAACCCGCTGCTGTGCGACCAGGACGGCCCGGTCTACCAGCTGCGCCGCTGGTACCGGCAGTTCTACGTGGACGTCGAGGACGTCACGCCGGAGATGACCGACCGGTTCGAGTTCGAGATCGACACCTCCCGCGCCGTGCGGACCTGGCGCACGGAGGTCGCCGAGAACGTGGCGAACGGCGTGTCGTTCTCCGCGATCCCCGAGTCGATGCGGGCCTAGCGGATGCAGCCGGTCGACTGCCGGGCGTGCGGGGCCCGCGTCCTGGTCGAGAAGAACAGCCCGCCGCACACCAGCGTGCAGTGGACCGCCGCGGCCGGCGCCGCCTGCGGGGAGATCGCCCCGCGGGTGGCGGCCGGCGAGCCCGGCGCCCGCATCCCGCACTGCGGCGCGCTGCGCGCGTCCATCGAGTGGGCGGTCGCCGAGGGCCTGGTGCGGATCGAGAACCCGGACTGAGAGGGCGTTTGGTCCTTATATGTGGAGAATGTGCAGGTTCTCGTGCGAGCCAGCCGCGGCCGGACAGAGAGATGAGAGATAGCTGTTTTCGGTGAGGCTTGTGGAGCTTCGGACCAGCATGTTTCG